>NZ_JBHJRC010000063.1:0-31273 GCF_042261735.1 Kitasatospora sp. NPDC056327
GTCCCCGGCCGGGTAGTCGGCCGGGGACTTCGGGCGCCTCCGGGGTACGGGGGCGATCGCGCTGGCCGGGAGTGCTCCCGAGCCGGGCGGGTGCCCGGGCGCGGCGACGTCCGTACTCGCCGGAGTCCCGGGTGTCCGGCTCGACCGTGCAGTGCACCGGGCCGGACTCCTCGGCTATGACTTCACGTCGAGACGCACGAGTGCGCCGATCTCGACGAGCTGGTCCGGCAGCGCCAGATCGGATACGCCCAGGACCGTACTGGCGGGCCGGTGTTCCCCGAAGTACTCGGCGTGGAGGCGTGCGGTCGTGTCGAAGTTCTCGCGCAGGTTCCGCACCAGAACCGTGGTCTCCACTATCCGGCTGCGCTCGGCCCCGAACTGCCCCAGTACCAGGTCCAGGTTCTCCAGCGTGGTGCGGACCTGCAGCTCGAAGTCGCCGGCACCCACGAAAGCACCGTGCTGGTCATGCGACAGCTGCCCCGACACATGGACCGTGTCACCGACCTGAACCGCCTGACTGTATCCGTACAGCGATTCCCATGGCATGCCGAACCCGAATGCCTTCACCCGAGCACTCATGACTCACTCCCTCGATACCGCGTGTGGGCCGCCAACTGCACAGCGGCCCCTTTCTCGAAGAAGCTACGGGCTCTCCTGAAAAGAGCTTGTCCGCCGGCGCCGTCGAAGTGTCCTTCGTGCGTACAGAATCGGCTGCGCCGGCCCCTGCGGCGGCGGCTCCGGCGGCGGGACCGGCCGAGGTGTGCGGCCCCGGCCGGTCCCGCCGGACGGTCAGGCGGTGGCCCGGCCGGCGCCCGGGCGCTGGTTCCTGACGTCGACGACGGCGCGGGTCACGATGGCCGTGCGCTCCACGACGGTGCCGGGCTTGATGCCGTTGACCTCCCGGACCTGCACGCCGCGGCTGCCGAGGTACTGGTGGCTCTCCCGGTCGAAGATCCACTCCGAACGCTCGCCCGTCTGCGGGTCCAGGCGCGCCAGGGCGATCCCGTCGCGGCCGGAGGCGTCCTGCGCGTGATCGACCACCACGACGCCCGGGATCCTGCCGGCGGCCTCGTAGAGCGCGGCGGCCAGTGCCGGGGGGACGAGCTGCTCGCGGATGACGGAGCCGATCTCCCGGAACGCCTGCTGGTCACGGTCGCGGGTGCCGCTCACCGTCGAGTAGGCGAGCCTCAGCAGCGCGTCGGGATCTGCGGGCTGGGCCGCGAGCCACTTGTAGGTCTGCCGGTCGAGGGGCTCGTCGTTGTCCAGTGTGACGCCGCCCTTGGCCTGGTAGCCCGGCTCGTCCAGCCAGCCCTTGGTGCCGTCGGGGGACTTCCACACCTCCCGGTCGTGCAGCGGCTGGACCCAGGAGGCGGACTTCCCCGTGTCCGCGTTCTGACTGGAGGCCGCGAAGGAGACCCGGCTCCGGATGTAGATGTACTGGCCCGGTCCGGGCTGGGGCGTGGGGCTCGCCGTCGCCGCGGCGGCGATCTCACGGACCGTCGAGGCGAGCCGGACGGTGCTCCCCTCCTCGATCTGCACGACGGGCGCCCTGACCAGGGCCGGAGCCGCCACCGTCGTGGTGCCGGGCGAGCCGCCCAGGGTCACGACCAGGGCGAGGGTCAGGGCCCCCGCGACCGGCGCGGCGATCAGGACGGCACGGCGCAGCGGGCGACGTGCCGGGGAGGCCGCGGGGGCGGCGCCGTCGGAGCGGTGGATCTCGTTCATCAGGAATTCCTCGATCAGGTCCTGGCGGTGGACCGCCAGCTGGGGATCGGCCGGCGCGGGCAGGAGACGGGCCAGCTCCGCGTCGTCGAGCGGTTCGGTGCGCCGCCACGGGTTGCGGATCATCGGTGCGTCTCCTTGTGCGGCCGGGCCGCGGTGCCGCGGCTGCCCTGTGTTTGTCCGGAGGTGGGGAGGGGTTCCGTGTTCTTCTTCACCGCGCGCAGTTCCTCGGCCGCGAGGCCGCGCAGCCGCGTGCGGGCACGGGACAGGCGCGAGCGCACCGTGCCGACGGGCACCCCGAGGGTGGCCGCCGCCTCGGCGTAGCCGAGCCCGGACCACACGCAGAGCGCGAAGACCTCGCGTTCCGACCGCCGCAGGCGCGCCAGCGCCTTGCGGGCGGCCGCGAGCTCCTCGGAGTCGGCCATGCGCCCGACGAGTTCGTCCGCGAAGTCGGGGACCGGGTCGGCGGCGGGCATCCGGGCCAGCGCCACGTGGTGGCGGCGGGCGGCGCGCGTGGTGTTGCGCAGCACGTTGACGGCGATGCCCATCAGCCAGGGGCGGGGGCTGTCGCCCTCGTCGCGGAGCTTCCCGCGCAGGCGCCAGGCCTCCAGGAACGTCAGCGAGACCACGTCCTCGGCCAGCGCCCAGTTCCCGGTCACGCGCACGGCGTGCCGGTACACCAGACGGGAGTGGTCCCGGAACAGGTCGCGGAACGCTTCGGGGTTCCCGGCCCTCAGCCGGGAGTGCGGATGGTTCACGTCATGCCATTGTCCGGGCAGCGGCGCCGGTTCCCGTGACGCGGATCACTGACCGGGACCGGGCAAGGGACGCACGGTCGCCCACGACCTTCCTGCCGCGGACTGACGCTCCCCACCCGTCGACGGCGACGTCCGGAGGACCGACGAGCGCGGCCCGTTCACCCTGTGCCCGGCGGCCGAAGTCGGCTTTCCCCTGCGCGGGCCTCCGCAGGGGACCTACGGTGTCGGCATCGGCAGGGCCGCACGGTGTCAGGTGCTTGAAGGGGTGGGTGCGAATGGATGTTCCGCTGGCGGACGCGGTCGCGGCGGTGCGCGACGAGTTGCTGGAGGCCGCTGCACGGGCCGGTGACGATCCGCAGGTGGTGTTCGCGGTCGGGCCGGTGGAGATGGAGTTCGAGGTGGAGCTGCGCGCCGACGCCAAGGTCAAGGCGGGCTTCAAGCTGTGGGCGGTCGGTGCGGAGGCGGAGGCGGGTGTCTCGCGGGGGCGCACCCACCGGGTCTCCTTCACCCTCACCCCGAGGCGTCCGGACGGTGGCGACCTGCTCGTCCGTTCCGCCGTGCCCGCTCCGGAGGGGCCCGGCGACAGCAGCGGGCGCATCGACGGCTGAGAACCGGGATCGCGGCCGGCGCCCCTGGTCCGGCCGCGGCCACGTGGCAGTACGCGGGGCGAGCGGTAGGGGGTCCGGGTGGAGCGGGTGCGGCTGGCCGGGGTGGACGGTCCGGGCGGGCGGGGGTCGGGGTACGCGGTCGGCGGGCGTCTGGTGCTGACGTCCGCCCACGTCGCCGGACGCGCCGGGACGGGGGTGCAGGTGTTCCGGCCGGCCGGCGCCGGCACGGCGCAGGGCCGGGTGGTGTGGGCCGGGACTCCGGGTGGGCGTGACGACGCGGCGCTCGTGCTCGTCGGCGGCTCCCCGCACTGGCGGCCGCCCACCGCTCCCGTGCGGTGGGGGCGGCCGGACACCACCCGCCCCGGCGCGCGGTGCGAGACGTGGGGTGTGCCCGACGAGGCCCAGCGCAAGGACCGTCCCGTCGAGGCAACGCAGTTGCGCGGGGAGATCAACCCGGGCAGCGGCTTCGTCGGCAACCAGTACGTCATGGACCTGCGCACCGCCGCCGGGTGGCCGGGTGACGGGACGTCGCCCTGGGGCGGTCTGTCGGGAGCGGCGGTGTTCTGCGACCGCTACCTCACCGGCGTCGTCGCCGCCGACCGCGCCCACTCCGACCACCGCCTCCTCAACGTCGTCCCCGCCTACGTCCTCCACCACGACCCCGCCTTCCGGGCCGCCCTCGCGGAGCACGGTGGCCGGGAAGGCGGGCTGGGGGCGGTGGAGTTCCAGGACATCGCCGACCCCACCGGCAGCTCCGCCGTCGGACGCGCGCCGGTGACACCGGCCGCCCTGCTGGAGGCCGACCGCCAGACCGTCCCCTTCCACGGACGGCAGGACCTGCTCGCGGAGCTGGAGGCGTGGTGCGGCCGGGAAGGGTTCGGGGCGTGGCTGCTGCACGGCCCCGGCGGCCAGGGCAAGACCCGCCTCGGCCACCGACTCGCCACCGCCGGCTGGACGGTGCTGTGGCCGCGCACGAGCGCCCGCCTCGACCAGCTGCTGGAACTCCGACGCGCGGCCAAACCCCTGCTGGTCGTCCTCGACTACGCCGAGACCCGCCCCGACCAGCTCGCCGCACTCGCCGAGGCCGCCGAGGAACACCCCGGCACCAGCTCCTTCAAACTCCTCCTCCTGGCCCGCACCGCCGGCGACTGGTGGCACCAGGCCCGCACCGGAAGCCGGCCGGCCGAAGAACTCCTGGCCACCGCCCGCACGCGCCGCCTCACCCCGCTGGAGGAGGACCCCGGACTGCGCGACTCCCACTACCGCGACGCCGCGCGGGCGCTGGCCCTGGCTCTTCCGGACGTCCCGGGCATGGCCGGACACGACTGGACCGCGGCCGCCACCGCCCTCCAACCACCACAACCACTGGCCCGGGAGGGCGCTTACGGCAACGCGCTCACCCTCCACATGACCGCCCTCGCCGACCTCCTCGACACCGCACGGACCACACACACCGGACCCGCGGACCGCACCGGGGACGAGGACGAGGACGTCCAGGACGTCGAGGACCGACTCCTCGGCCACGAAAGCCGCTACTGGAGGGGCAGCGCCACCGCCCGGGGCCTCACCCCGCACCTGGGCACGGACACCCTGGAGACCGCGCTCGCCGCCGCCCACCTCACCGGCGCCGCCGACCGCGACCACGCCGACCTGCTGTGGCGGCGCCTGCCCGCGCTCGCCGACCAGACCCGCGACCGCCGCAACCGGGTCACCGCCTGGCTCGCCGCCCTCTACCCGGTCCCCGCCCCCGGCGGACCACCGTGGGGTGCCCTCCAGCCCGACCGCCTCGCCGAACGCCACATCGGCCGCGCCCTCGAAGCCGATCCCCACCTCGCCGACCACCTCCTCGACGGCGCCGACAACACCCAGGTCTCCCAGCTCCTCACCGTCTACAGCCGCGCCGCCGCCCACCCCGTCCTCCGCGGGCTCGACAACCGACTCACCGACCTGTGCGTCCGTCACCACCGGCGGATCGCGGCCCAGGTCATCGCCGTCGCCACCCGCACCGACCACCCGGCCCCGCTCACCACCGCCCTCGACGCCCTCAGCACCCACCCCGACACCCCGCTCGACACCCTCAACACCCTCAACAACCTTCTCCCCCCGACAAGCCACCGGCTCGCCATCACCGCCGTCCACCTCACCCGCACCCTCACCGACCGCTACCGCCACCTTGCCAAGGCGGACCCGGACGCCTACCGACCCGACCTCGCCATGACCCTCAACAACCTCTCCAACCGACTGAGCGAGACGGGCCGACGGGCCGAGGCCCTGGACCGCCATCGAGGAAGCGGTCGCCATCCACCGCACCCTCGCCGCCACGAACCCCGACGCCCACCTGCCCGACCTCGCCGGCACCCTCAACAACCTCTCCAACCGACTGAGCGAGACGGGCCGACGGGCGGAGGGCCTGACCGTCGCCATGGAAGCAACCGACCACTACCGCACCCTCGCCCGAACCGACCCCGACGCCCACCTGCCCGACCTCGCCATGACCCTCAACAACCTCTCCGTCCGCCTCGGCGAGGCAGGCCGACGCCCGGAGGCCCTCAGCGCCGTCCAGGAAGCGGTCGCCATCCGCCGCACCCTCGCCGCCGCGAACCCCGCCGCCCACCTTTCCGACCTCGCCACCTCCCTCAACAACCTCTCCGTGGACCTGGGCGAAGCAGGCCGACGGGCCGAGGCCCTGACCGTCATCGAGGAAGCGGTCGCCATCCGCTACGCCCTCGCCGCGGTGAACCCCGACGCCTATCTGCCCGACCTCGCCGGTGCCCTCAACAACCGATCCATCCGGCTGGCAGCGGCGGGCCGGCGGGCGGAGGGCCTGACCGTCGCCATGGAAGCAACCGACCACTACCGCACCCTCGCCCGCACCAACCCCGACGCCCACCTGCCCGACCTCGCCGGTGCCCTCAACAGCCTCTCCAACCGCCTGGGCGAGGCAGGCCGACGGGCCGAGGCCCTGACCACCGCCGAAGAGGCCGTCGCCATCCGCCGCACCCTCGCCGCCGCGAACCCCGCCGCCCACCTGCCCGACCTCGCCATCTCCCTCAACAACCTCTCCATCCGCCTCGGCGAAGCAGGCCGACGCCCCGAGGCCCTGACCTCCATCGAGGAAGCGGTCGTCATCCGCCGCACCCTCGCCGAAACCAACCCCGACGCCCACCTGCCCGACCTCGCCACCTCCCTCAACAACCTCTCCATCCGCCTCGGCGGAGCGGGCCGGCGCGCGGAGGGCCTGGCCGCCGTCGCCGAAGCCACCGGCCACTACCGCACCCTGGCCGAGGCGGACCCCGACCTCTTCGGACCGGCCCTGCAGCAGTCATTGAACGTGGCCGCCTGGCTCGAAGGACTGGATCCGTAGGCGCGTCGAGCCCGGCAGGCCGCTCGGCCGGCGACCTGACGGAGCACACACGGAGGGGCCGACGCGGGAACCCGCCGGGGCAGGGGCCCGGCGGGTTCGCGGTGCTGCAGCGGTCGTGGGGCCATGGGGCCGTGGGACCTACCAGTCGGTGCCGATGCCGGTGCGGGTGCCGAAGGCGATCGGGCCGGTACCGGGGTAGAGGTACATGTCCCCGGTGGACCCCTTCGGCGCCTGGACGGCGGCGACGTCGGTCCTCCCGTCGGCGTTGAAGTCGCCACCGACCAGGTCCCGCATGATGTTCCAGCCGCTGCCCGCGCCGACCGGCGCCGCGAACCAACCGGTGCCGGTACCCGGGAACACATACAGGTTGCCGTCACCGATGCCGACCGCCGCGATGTCCGCCTTCCCGTCACCGTTGAAGTCGCCACCGGTGAACCGGTCGAGGTTGTTCCAGCCGTTCCCGGCATTGATCGGGGCCGCGAACCAACCGGTGCCGGTACCCGGGAACACATACAGGTTCCCGTCGCCGATGCCCACCGCCGCGATGTCCGCCTTCCCGTCACCGTTGAAGTCGCCGGCCGAGAAGTGGTGCAGGCTGTTCCAGCCGTTCCCCGCCGACCACGGCGCACCGAACGCACCCGTCCCCGTGCCCGGGTAGACGTAGAGGTTGCCGTCGCTCTTGCCGACGGCGGCGATGTCCGCCTTCCCGTCACCGTTGAAGTCGCCCGGCGTCATGTTGGTCAGGGAGTCCCAGTTGGTACCGATCAGGGTCCGCTCGCCGAAGGTGCCGAGGCCGGTGCCGGGGTAGAGGAACATCTTGCCGGTGGCCGCGTCGACCGCGGCCAGGTCGGTCCTGCCGTCGCCGTTGAAGTCCGCCGGGGCGAAGCCCGTCATGCCGACCGGCGTGGGCGGCGGAGGGGTGGTGTTGTCCTCGACGACCTTGTTGTACCGCAGGGCCACGTAGGAGCTCGCCGGGTAGCTGGATATGTTTCCGCTGTAGACGTTGCCGCTGCCGTAGGTCATGTCGGTGCGCGAGTTCGACTGGTGGAGGTAGGTGAAGTCCCCGGTCGCCTGGTTGTTCCAGCGCACGAAGAGCACGACGTGGTCGCTGATGTTGTCCAACGCGTCTCCGGGGCGCAGGTCGCTCTTGCTGATCCGCGTGGTCAGCGACCGGCTGTCGAGGGTCTGGGTGGTCGCCGTGCCGAGACCGGTGGCAGAGAGGTGCCAGGCCATCGCGATGAACCCCGAGCAGTCGGTGCGGTAGGAGTGGCCGTCGCCGTCCCCGTACGTCGCGCCCTGGTTGTACTGGACGTCCTGGGCGTCCCAGTACTGGGCGCGCGGCAGGATCTCGGACCGGTTGACGGAGCCTCCGAGGGACGAGCCGGCCTGGGCGGTCGGTGCGCCCAGGCCGGCGGCGGTCAGGGCGGCGAGGAGCGGGGCGAGCAGGCAGGTGCGGCGGAAGCGGCTGGACCTGGACATGGCTGAGTACCTCGATCTGGTGAGTGGTGGGTGTCGGGGACCGGTGCGGGGAGCCGGCTACCAGTCGGTGCCGATGGTGCTGCGGGTGCCGAAGGTGTTCTGGCCGGTGCCGGGGTAGAGGTACATGGTTCCGGCGGCGCCCCGGGGCGCCTGGACGGCGGCGACGTCGGTCCTCCCGTCGGCGTTGAAGTCGCCACCGACCAGGTCCCGCATGATGTTCCAGCCGCTGCCGGCGCCGACCGGCGCCGCGAACCAACCGGTGCCGGTGCCCGGGAACACATACAGGTTGCCGTCGCCGATGCCGACCGCCGCGATGTCCGCCTTCCCGTCACCGTTGAAGTCGCCACCGGTGAACCGGTCGAGGTTGTTCCAGCCGTTCCCGGCATTGATCGGGGCCGCGAACCAACCGGTGCCGGTACCCGGGAACACATACAGGTTCCCGTCGCCGATGCCCACCGCCGCGATGTCCGCCTTCCCGTCACCGTTGAAGTCGCCGGCCGAGAAGTGGTGCAGGCTGTTCCAGCCGGTACCCGCCGACCACGGCGCACCGAACGCACCCGTCCCCGTCCCCGGGTAGACGTAGAGGTTGCCGTCGCTCTTGCCGACGGCGGCGATGTCCGCCTTCCCGTCACCGTTGAAGTCGCCCGGCGTCACGTTGGTCAGGGAGTCCCAGTTGGTACCGATCAGGGTCCGCTCGCCGAAGGTGCCGAGGCCGGTGCCGGGGTAGAGGAACATCTTGCCGGTGGCCGCGTCGACCGCGGCCAGGTCGGTCCTGCCGTCGCCGTTGAAGTCCGCCGGGGCGAAGCCCGTCATGCCGGTGTCCGGGGCGGGGGGCTGCGGTGCGGCCGGGCAGTTGCGGCTCCTGAGCGTCGAACCGTCGACGAACGCGGATCCGTTGAGCACGGACCGGACCACCGTGCCGCCGAGCCTCTGCTCGTAGTGCAGGTGGGGCCCCGTCGAGTTCCCCGTGCTGCCGACGGTGCCGATCCTGTCGCCGGCCTCGACGTGCGCGCCCTGGCCGACGTTGAAGCCGGCCAGGTGCGCGTACAGGGTCTGCCAGCCTCCGCCGTGGTCGATGACGATGCGATTGCCGTAGTTCCCGGTGCTGGAGACCAGGCTGACGGTCCCGCTCGCGCTGGCCACCACGGGCTGGTTGACCGTGGTCGACGGGCCGCCGCGTGTCCAGTCGACGGAGAGCGGCGGGTTGTGGTTGCCGCGTACGCTTCCGGTCCAGTTCTGGTCGCAGGCGAAAGGTAGTTGGAAGGCCGGTTCGGCGGCGTGGGCGGGCTGCGGGGAGACGCCGAGGACGGCTGCGGCACTCGCCACGGCGCTCGCCAGGACGGCGCGGCGCAGGCGGATGGCGGCGGGCATGAGGGAACTCCGGGTCCGTGGTCATGGGGATGGAAGCAGGGGGCTGAGCCAGGTGGGCCGTCGGGCGCGGGCGGATCGGAGGCCGGGCCCGGCGCCGTTGTCACGAGTGACGCGGGGAGCCGGCTACCAGTCGGTGCCGATGGTGCTGCGGGTGCCGAAGGTGTTCTGGCCGGTGCCGGGGTAGAGGTACATGGTTCCGGCGGCGCCCCGGGGCGCCTGGACGGCGGCGACGTCGGTCCTCCCGTCGGCGTTGAAGTCGCCACCGACCAGGTCCCGCATGATGTTCCAGCCGGTGCCGGCGCTGACCGGCGCCGCGAACCAACCGGTGCCGGTGCCCGGGAATACGTAGAGGTTGCCGTCGCCGATGCCGACCGCCGCGATGTCCGCCTTGCCGTCACCGTTGAAGTCGCCACCGGTGAACCGGTCGAGGTTGTTCCAGCCGTTCCCGGCATTGATCGGGGCCGCGAACCAGCCCGTTCCGGTGCCCGGGTAGACGTAGAGGTTCCCGTCCGCCGTGCCGACCGCGGCCAGGTCCGCCTTGCCATCGCCGTTGAAGTCGCCGGCGGAGAAGTTGTCCAGGCTGTTCCAGCCGGTACCCGCCGACCACGGCGCACCGAACGCACCCGTGCCGGTGCCGGGGTAGATGTACAGGCTCCCGTCGCCCGCGCCCACCGCGGCCAGGTCGACCTTGCCGTCACCGTTGAAGTCGCCCGGCGTCACGTTGCCGACCGAGTCCCACCCGGTCCCGATCAGGCTCGGTACGCCGAACGTGCCCTGGCCCGTGCCCGGGTACAGGAGCATCTTCCCGGTGGCCGCCTCCACCGCGGCCAGGTCCGCCCTGCCGTCCCCGTTGAAGTCCGCCGACGCGAAGCCCGTCATGCCCACCGGGGCCGCGGGGGCCTGGCCGAGGGCGCTGACGATCCGCTGAGCGTCGGCCACCTGGTACTGGTAGCGGTCGGGGTAGGCCGAGCGCTGGACGCCCTGGCAGACCTCGCCGATCGGCTTGCCGGTCCAGGAGTTGTTCGGATAGGTGGCGAGCAGCGCGTTGATGAACTTGCGGGTCGTCGTCGCCGGGTCGAGCCGCTGCGCGGTGCTGCCCCACGACGCCCGCTGCTGGAACAGGCCCACGCTGTCGTGGTCCTCCATGTTCGGGTTGTTCCGCAGGGTGGACTCCACGATCGCCGTGGTGATCGCGATGACCTCGGCCTGCTGCGGAACCCCGGTGGCCCGCACGGTGTTGACGATGGCCCGGGCACAGGACACCCGGTACGCGGTCATCGCGTTCCGCAGGCTACCGGTGAGCTGCTGGTTCAGCTGCGCGGCGGCCGCGGCGTCGGCGGAGGTGACCGTGCCGCACGACACGTCGGGCAGGGCCGCGTACGCCGGGCCGGTGACCGCCACGGTCCCGCTGGCCAGTACCGCACTCACCGCGAGGATCTGCAGGGACCTGCGCAGGCTCTTCTTCATGGAGAACGCTTCCTTCGTTCGTGGGCTTCGTCAGCTGGGTCGGATGTGTCGTCGCCGGGGAACGGGGCCACGACGGACCGGGAGGGTGCTGCGGGAACCGCCGCCCGCTGCGAGCCGTGCGGTACGGAGGCGTGCCCGGCCGGCCGGGTGCACACGGGGCGCGGCCGCGGGACGGTGCGGGGCAGGTCGAGGGCAGGAGGGTCCCGGTCCGGTCGGGTCCGGGTCTCGTCAGGGAGCGGCCGAAGGGTCCCGCTGCGGCCGGCGGGCGGCGCGCGGTGCCCGCCCGGGGCGAAGCGGCGTGCAACGGGGTTCCTGCGGGCCGCCGACCCCGGCCGCGCGGCGGGACCGCGGGCGTGCAGGACAGGCGGGAGCATCACTCCCGGCGGTGGGGATCACCGAGGGGGCGAGGCGGCAGCGGGCCCTCCGGGCCGGCGGCCACGGTCCGGGACGGCTGCCCTGCAGGTGCAGCGGTCCCTCCGAACGGGCGGAACGGGCGGCAGAGGCGGAACGGGCGCGGCCGAGCGAACCCCGGCGGAACGGAGTCCGTCCCTGGGCCCGGGTCAGTCCCAGATGATGTTCGGCGGCGGCGTCGTGGCCTCGGCGGTGGGCGTGGCGACCGGGGTGGTGCCGGTGGCCGCCGCCTGCTGGCCGGAGCCGCCGACGACGGGGAGGAGTGCCGCGACGGCGAGGGCGGCGACCGCGGCGGCCTTGGCGAGACGGGTACGAAGCATGGTCCTGAGTCCTTTGCGGGAGTGACGGAACGGGCGGATCGATCGGGGTCCCGGCTTCGGCGTCCCGCGGTGACGCCTGGCCGGTCCTCCCGCCGGCGGGGTGTCCCCCGGCCGGCGATCACTACTCTCGCTGCTGTCCAAGCCCGTTGAAAGAGCTCTCAGTTGGACGGAACGGTCCCTGGACCGTTCCGTCCAACCGGGCCGGATCCGGACAGCAGCCGGTCGTAGAACGGTCCGACCAGCGGCACCCGCACCGGGCCTACGCTCCAGCCCCGCAGCGCCGGCACTTCCTCGACGGCGCGGTGCAGCAGGTCGGCGGCCCTCCGCTCGGCGTCCGCGAGGCGGTCGGCGACCAGGAAGACGCCGACCACCGCGTCGGGGCGGGCATCGGGGTGGACGGAGACGTGCTCCACCTGGTCGGGCCCGGCCAGGGAGAGGAGTTGGGCGGCCAGACCGCCGGGAAGACTGCGGCCGGCGGCGGGTGCGCGCAGCGCGGCGTGAACGAGGTACATGCCGACGACTGTCCCGAACGGTCCCATGCCGCGCATAGCCGACGAACATGGACAGTTCAGTCCCTGGCCGGTTCCGTCCACGCTCGCTTATGGACAGAACGAGAACGTCATACGATGATCATGCGTAGACGATCCGCACAGTATTCACGGGGGGACCGCTGTGCTTGCCGTTCTTGGACTCGATACGACGTCCGAGTCCGTTTACCGCGCCATGCTCGCCCACCCGCGCGAGGGCTTGGCCCTGCTCGCGGCCCGCCTCGGCCTGCCGCACGACGAGGTCCGGCAGAGCCTGGACCGGTTGAGCGAGCTCGCGCTGATCCGGCCGTCCTACGACCGGGAGGGCGAACTTCGCGCCGTCTCGCCGGAGGTGGGCCTGGAACTGCTGATGGCCCGGCAGCAGGCCGAACTGGCAGCCCAGCAGCTGCGGGTCGAGGCCTCCCGGTCGGCGGCGGCGCAGCTGATCGCCGAGTACGCGGACCTCACCCCGGCGGTCGGCCATCCCGGTGTGGACCAACTGGTCGGCCTGGACGAGATCCGCGACCGGATGGCCGCGATGGCCCGGGAGCTGCGGACCGAGGTCATGACCTTCGCCCCGGGCGGAGGCCACCGGCCGGCGGCGATCGAGGCGGCCAAGCCGCAGGACCGGGCCCTGCTGGAGCGCGGCGTCCGGATGCGCACGGTCTACCTGAACAGCGTCCGCAACAGCCAGCCGACCCTGGAGTACGTCAACTGGCTCGCCGGACTCGGCGGCGAGGTCAGGACGACCGCCGAACTGCCCACCCGCATGATCATCTTCGACCGCACCCGCGCGCTCATCCCGGTCAGCACCGAGAACAGCGCCGCCGGAGCGGTGATCCTGACCGGCAACGGCACGCTCACCGCCCTCTGCGCCCTGTTCGAGAACATCTGGTCCGCCGCCCAGCCGCTGGGCGGTGCGGTCCGGGACGAGACCGGGCTGAACCCCCAGGAGGCGGCCGTGGTCCGCCTGCTGGCCCAGGGGCTGACGGACGACGCGATAGCCAAGCGGCTCGCGGTCTCCTCCCGCACGGCCCGGCGGCTGGCCACGGAACTGATGGAGCGCCTGGAGGCGCGCAGCCGCTTCGAGTTCGGCGTGCGCGCCGTCCAGCAGGGCTGGCTGCCCGCCCACCGCTGAACGCCGGGCGCCCTCGTCCGGCCGGACGGCCGTACGGCCGGACGAGGGCGCCCGGGCGGGGCCGAAACCGGGGCGGGGGTCCGACGTCACCGGTCCGGAGCGCCGTCGGCGGGCCGGGCTCCGGGGGTCAGAAGCGCCGCCAGCGAGCAGAGGCGAACGAGAAGGCGCCGAACAGCAGCAGGCCCACCGCCGTGGCCGTGAGCAGCCCGGGACCGGCCGGCGTGGCGGCGAACGAGCGGAGGGTGTCGTCGACGCCCTTGGCCTGGTCCGGGTCGAAGCGCACGGCCGCGGTGACGACGAAGACCCCCACCCCGGCGAACACCGCGCCGCGCGCCGCGTTGCCGGCGATCCCGCCGGCCGTGACGGCGGCCCGGGTCCGCGGGCTCATCGCGCCCGTGTCCAGCCTGCGCAGGAACTTGCGCAGGAACGCGCGGACGGCGATCCCGACCCCGACCCCGATCAGGACCGCGCCGGCCCCGCCGACCAGCAGGCGGCCACCCGGCAGGCCGAGCACGGTCGCCGTCCAGTCCTTCGAGGTGCGGTCGCTGTCGGAGGAGCCGCCCGCCCCCGCCGCGAAGGCCGCGGTGCCCCAGCAGACCGAGCCGTAGAAGACCGCGCGACCGGCGTTGAGGAGCCTGCTGCCCGGTTTTCCGTTCCCCTGGTCGCCGACCGCGGCGGTCACCGCGCGCCACAGCGCCATGCAGGCGAAACCCGCGGCCAGCAGCCACAGCAGCACCCTGCCGAAGGGCTGGTCCGCGATCCGCTGGAGCGCGCCCTGGCGGTCGGCCTCGTCGGAGCCGCCCCGGCCCAGGGCGATCCGCAGTGCGAGGTAGCCGACGACGGCGTAGACGACACCGCGGGCGGTGAAACCGGCCCGGCCCGCGGAGCCCGGGAGCCGCTCGGTCAAGGCCGTGCGCCGACGCCGGGCGTGCTGTGCGGTGGACACCATGACTCCTCCTCCGTGGGGAGCGCGTGCCGCGCCCGGCGGCCCGTGTGCCCGTCTCCGCGGCGCGTACACCTGGGCGCCCTTCCGCCGGGTGGCGAGGCCGCGCACCCGGCCGGGGACCGGGGCGATCCGCCCGTGGTCGTCGACGGGGCCCTCGGAGAGCCGGCCGACGGCCGGGACGGGTTCGGGGCGTTCCCTGCCGGGGTGGGTGCCGAGCGCACCCGCGCGGTCCGCCACCGGCACACGGGGCGCCCCGAACAGCCCCGTCGGACCACGCGTCCACGGGCCCGGTCAGGACCGGGGCGGCAGGCGGTGGAGCCGGACGTCGAGGAGCCTGCCGTCGTCGGCACGGGCCGTGAGGAAGGTCGCGAACGGTTGGCGGCGGCGGTCCGTGGGCGAGCCGGGGTTGAGCAGCCGCAGGCCGCCGGGGGCGGTGCTGTCCCAGGGGATGTGGCTGTGACCGAAGACCAGGACGTCCGTGTCGGGAAACCCCGCCTCGCACCGCTCCTCGCGCCCGCGGGCCGGACCGGTCTCGTGCACCACGGCGAAGCGCAGGCCCCGGAGCTCGACGCGGGCGCTCCCGGGCAGGCGCTCGCGCAGCGCGGGCCCGTCGTTGTTGCCGTGGACGGCGACCAGCCGCGCGGACCGCGCCAGCAACAGGTCGAGGGTGGCGGTGTCGACCCAGTCGCCGGCGTGGAACACCACGTCGGCCTCGTCCACGGCCGCGAGCAGCGGCGCGGGCAGCTGTCGCGCACGCGCGGGGACATGGGTGTCCGAGGCGATCAGCAGGCGCATCCGGGGCTCCGGCGGGGTGACGGCGGCGGTGGGTGCGATCCTCCCCGAACCGCACCGCCGGAGGGCAGCCGAAACGCCGGGTCGTGAATCACCCGGGGGTCCTTGTTCCCGGTTGCGCGGGAAGCGCCCGCCCGCCCGCGCCGGGGCCGCCGAGCGGTCGCGTGCCGTCGGCCGGGCCCGGCCGACGGCGGGCCCGGCGCCCGGGCAGGCGGGGCCCGGGTGGCACTGCCCACCGCCGAGCGGCGCGACGGAAGGGCACGGACCCCCTCGCCCGTGCCGGGGCCCGTGCGCCGGCCGCGCGGGAGCCGGCGGAGCGGGCCGGTGAGGCCGCCCCGGCCGCAGCTTCCCGGCCACGGCCGGTGCGGCTGCGTGAGCCGGAGTCCGGCGGCCGGAGCGGTGAGGAGAGGGGCGGCGGGCGTGACATGCTCGTTGCATGACCGACCACGACGAGCCGACGGCGCAGGTGCCGGGCGGCAGCCCCGGCGCGGGGCCCCACCCGGCCGCAATCCGGGAAATCCTGGCCGCGCTCCCCGGTTCGGTGGTCTTCCTCCGGCCCGAGCGCGGGCCGGACGGCGGGGTGGTGGACTTCCGGCTCGTGGCGGCCTCCCCCGGGGCGCTGGACATCGGCGGGCGCGACGGCGAGCGGCTGCTCGGGCTCGGAGTGCTGGACACGTACCCGGGCATCGAGAGCACCGATCTGTGGCGCGACTACCTGCGGGTGCTCAGGGACGGCTCGGTCCACGAGGGAGTGGTGGAGTACGAGGAGAAGGCCGCCGGCATCCCGCACCGGTCCCGGTACAGGGTGCGCGTGGCACCGTGCCAGGGCGGGCTGATCGTCTCGTGGAACCGTCTGGACGCGGAGGAGCGCGAGCAGCGGCGGCTGGCGCTCATGCAGCGCCTCGGCCGGATGGGCTGGGTGGACCGTGATCTGGTCGGCGGGGTGATCACCTGGTCCGACGAGGTGTACTCGATCTTCGAGCGGGACCGTTCGCTCGGTCCGCTGACGCTGGAGGAGCTGTCCGCCCACGCCGTGGCCGGGGACCGTCCGGCGGTGGAGGACGCGGTGCGGCGTCTGCTCAAGATCGGCGAGCCGGTGGACCACACCTTCCGTGTCCGCCTGCCCGGCCGCGAGGTGCGGCACGTGCGGGTGGTCGCCGAGAGCGAGACGGACGTCGAGGGCCGGCCGGTCCGGCTGCACGGGTTCTTCCAGGACCTCACCGCGGCCAAGGAGGCCGAACAGCAGCTGATGGAGCAGCGGCAGGCCGCCGTCGCCCACGGGAGCCTGCTGGCCGCCGAACGCGATCTCGCCGCCCGCCTCCAGGACACCCTGCTTCCCGCGCCCCAGCAGACGCTGGACCTGGCCGGCCTCACCGTCGACGTCGCCTACCTGCCGCTCCAGGAGGGGCTCAGCCTCGGCGGCGACTGGTACAGCGCCATCGAACTGCCCGACGGCACCGTGCTGCTCGTCGTCGGCGACGTCGCCGGCCACGGCCTGGACGCGGTGGCCACCATGGCCCTGCTGCGCTTCACCGCCAAGGGCATGGCCATCACCGGCACCGCCCTGCCCGCCGTCCTGGCCAATCTGAACACCCTCCTGCTGCACACCCCGGAGCGCGCCGGCCAGACGGCCACCATGGTCATGGCCGCGTACCGGCCGGCCACCTCCCGCCTCACCTGGGTGCGGGCCGGCCACCCGCCGCCCCTGCTCGTGCGCGACGGCCGGGCCCGCTTCCTGCCCTCCACCGGCGGCATCCTGCTCGGCGCCGTCCCCACCGCCCGCTACGAGGCCTCCACCGTCGACCTGCTGCCCGGCGACCACCTGTACCTCTACACCGACGGCCTGGTCGAGAGACCGGGCGAGCCGATCGACGAGGGCCTGGCCCGCCTGGCCGGCACCGCCCTGGCCCACGTGGACGTCGCGCGCCCCCTGGACGGCATCGTGCGGGACCTCATCACCCCCCACACCCGCCGCGACGACATCTGCGCCCTCCACATCAGCCGCTGACGGCCCCGGCGCGCCCCGGGGTTCCGCGCGGGGGCGAACCCGCCTCCCCACCCGGACGGCGCGGCCGCCCCCGGTGACGAGGCCGGTCCTCCCGGCGACGCCCGCGGGGGCGCCGCGGGCGTCGGGAGGTGGCCCCCGTCCGGTGGATCGGCGGGCGACGGGCGGGCGGCTACCGTGGGGGGAAGTCCCGGCGGACGGCGTCGATGCAGGTGTCCCGGGAGACCGGGCCACCGAACCGCAGCCGGTCGTAGGCGGTGAACGGCGGCTCCAGCGCGTCGAGTTCGTCAACCAGCGCGTGCAGGCCGGCCAGCCAGCCGGGTACCCCGGGTCCGGGCGTGCGGACCGCCTCGGTGATCGCCCGGATCAGCTCCTCCTTGCGGCGCATGGTGGCCGGGTGGAGCCGGTACAGGCAGACGTTCTGCCCGCTGAGGTAGGACTCGTACTCCTCGGCGCCGGCCGCCGGATCCGCCCAGTGGCCCCGGAACCAGTCCGGGAGCCTCTCCAGCCCGCCCGCCTCGTCGACGAGTTCGAGCAGGTCGGTGGGCACCATCTCGGTGCCGTCGGAGCGCAGGTAGCCGGGCAGCGGCAGGCGGCCGGCCAGCATGAGGCCGCGGACGTCGTCCGGGTCCCGCCCGTGCCGGGCGCAGAGCGCCTCCAGGGGCGTGAAGTACCGATCGGCGTAGGCGTCGTCCTCGCCGGTCATCGGGTGCTCGCCGTTGACCGCGCGGTAGCGCCGGGCGAGCCGTTCCCTGGGCGTGGCGGTCGCCGTCATGCGGGCCTCTCCTTCGGTGCGGGTGTGCGGTGCCCCGGTGGCCGCGCCGTCCGGTGCGCGGCCCGGTGCGGCTCACGTGGCCTCGACCGCCCGGGCGTTCCGCGGACCGGCGTCGTCGATCCGCACCACCGGGGAGAGCGCGGTGCCGAGGAACACTACCGCCTGCACCGCGGCGCCGCACAGGAAGAGCGTGCGGGTCGGCGCCGTGCCGGAGACCAGCCAGCCGCCGAGCATCGCGCCGAGCGGGATGGTCGCGTAGGCGGCGGCCCGGCTGACCGACGCCACCCGCCCGATCACCTCGGAGGGCACCACCTTCTGCCGGGCGGTGACCCAGCTGACGATCACCACCGAGGTGGCGATGCCCTCGATGCCCCAGGAGATCAGCACCGCCCACCAGGTGGGCACCAGCACCGGCAGCACCATCGAGGCTCCGGACAGTCCCATGCCGAACGCGAGCAGCGGGCCGAGACGGTAACGGTCCGTCAGGCGCGGGGCGAGCACCCCGCCGATCACCGCGCCGAGCCCCTGGGCGCCGAGGACGAGCCCGAGGACCACCTTCGGCATCTTCTCCACCTCCAGGACGAGGAAGAGGAGACTGCCCTCGATGATCCACGCCGCCAGGTTGGAGAGCGCCATCAGCGCCGTCCCCCAGCGCATGGCCTTCATCGTCCACACCGCCCGCAGCCCGTCGGTGAAGTCCCGGGCGATGCCGCGGGCCGTCACCGGCTCCGCGGTGCCGGAGCGGGTGAACGCGATGGTGGCGATCAGCAGCGCGGAGACCCCGAAGGAGAGCGCGTTGACCAGGGCGGAGAGCCAGACGCCGAGCGCCGCGACGAAGGCGATGCCGGCCACCGGGCCGATGAAGCCGAGCGCGCTGTCCACCGTCTGGGTCCAGGCGTTGACCCGGGAGAGCCGCTGCTCGGGCACCACGTCGACCAGGAAGCCCTGGAACGCCGGGAAGTAGAACGGCCGCACGCAGGCCAGCAGGAACGCGCACAGGTAGATGGCCACCAGCGGCGGGTCGTCGAGCAGCGCGAGGCCGGTGACGGCGAGGGCCAGCACACCCGAGGTGAGGTCGCACAGGACCATCACCCGGCGCCGGTCGAAGCGGTCCGCGATCACACCGGCGAAAAGCCCGATCACGATGTAGGGGATGAATTCGATGGCGTAGGCGAGGGCGGTCGAGGTGGCCGATCCGGAGATCTTCAGGACGAGCACCGGAATCGCCAGCCGGTAGATCCAGTCACCGACACTGGAGACCAGGAACGCGATGCGCAGCCGAATGTCCGCCGCGCTCGCGGTGGGGCGGTCCTTGGTCAGCTGTTCGGTGGGCAACGGTGTTCTCCCTGCGCTTTTCACGATGGCTCGACGGAGCCGAGGAACATGACGGGTGGAAATGACCGGTCGGATCGGCGGGCGGAACGGCGGCCCCGTGGCCGGGCGTGCCGAAGGCCTGACGGGCGCCGCTGCCGCGGCCTTCCCGCCAGGTCCCGACCGATGGGTGGGTGCCGGCTCAGAAGGGGAGCTCCCGGGCGTCCCGGGCCAGCCAGGCATGGGCGGCGGACGGCCGGGCGTCGCCGCAGACGGTGCAGTCGGGGTCGCGCCGCCAGGACTCGGCCTCGTGCACCCGAGGATCGTGGAAGGTCTGCTCCAGCAGGCGGCCGACCGACAGCGGCTGGCAGACCCTGGAGGCGAGGCGGACCATCTCGGACACCATGTGGGCCGCGGCGGCGACCACCAGGCCGTTGAAGGCGGCGGTGTCCTCGCCGTAGGGGGTGCCCTCGCGGTCGATGTCGTCCAGCGCGTCCAGCACCATCCGGGAGGTCGGGTCGTCCCGGCGCACCTGCCCGTACCAGCACTCCAGGCACCCGCTGACGCCGGGCACCATGGTGTAGTGCATGGCCCGCTGGGTGTCGACCCCGCCGTTGATCAGCGTGGTGCCGGCCCGTACGCAGCCCTCGTTGAGCCAGTGCACCACGTGGACCTTGGGGCGGTCGACCACGGCGATCACGATGTCGCGGTCGTGCACCACGGCGTAGACGTCGTCGGCGGACATCAGCTTGGCCTCGACCGCTTCGATCCGCACGCCGCTGTTGAGCCGGCGGGCCCGTTCGGCGGCGACGTGGACCTTGGTGCGGCCGACGTCCGGCTCGCCGTAGATGATCTGGCGGTTGAAGTTGGAGACCTCGATCTTGTCGAAGTCGACGATCCGGATGTCGGTGAAGCCGATCGCGACCAGGTCGATCAGGGCGTGCGAGCCGATGCCGCCGACCCCGAGGACGGCGATCCTGGCGTCGCGGATGCGGCGCTGGAACTCGTACTTGGAGGTCTCCAGCGTGGCGTAGGTCTCGAAGAAGCCGAGGTTGTTGGACCAGCGCTCGCGGGCGGCGGCGTCGAAGTCCTCGCCCCGGTCCGTGGCGTCCTGCACCAGCCCGCTCTCGTCGAGGTCCCGGACGGCGTCGCGCACGTCCCCGGCGGTGACGTCGGGGTAGTCGGCGCTCAGGTCGCGGTGGACGGCGTCGAGGTCGCGGGTGCCGTCGAGCAGGCGCAGCAGCGTCAGCACACGGCCGTCGGCGTCCTCCAGCGAGGTCAGCTCGCCGCCGAGGCGGAAGTGCACGGAGCCGTCGGAAACGAAATAGGGGATGCTCGTCTTGAGCGCCGGACGTGCCACGAATACCCCTCGGAAAATGGATGCCGAATATCGGCCGATGATTTCGTGCGGAAGAGGACCAGGATTTCCGGAGACGGCGGCTCCGGAAATCGGAAGAAGATCGGAGCCGTCAGTACCGGAAAGCGGCGGGGCGCCTTCTCCAGGAGCCCCGCCGCGATTCACGCTCAGGCCTTGGAGGCACCGGCGGCGCTGCTGTAGCGCTTCGTGGACTTCTTGATCATCGGAATCACCTCCCCCCTCCGATTCAATGGCTCATACTATTCACACCGGAACGGCCCGGACAAGGTTTCCGAAGAATTTTCCGAAAGGATCATCAAAGCGTTGCCGGACTGCACGGAAAGCCCCAGGTATTCGGCCTGGAAAGCCAGCACGTCGGCGAAATAGGCGAGCCGTCCGCTGCGCGCGCGGTCGCCGTGGCCCACCCCGGCCTCCTGGCGCAGCAGCACCGGCCGGGGCGAGGCGCTCGCCCGCTGGAGCGCGGCGCACATCTTGCGCGAGTGCGACGGGTCGACCCGGGCGTCGTCCTCGGCGGCGGCCAGCAGGACGGCCGGGTAGCCGGTGCCCGGGACCACGCGGTGGTACGGCGAGTAGCCGAGCAGCCAGCCGAGTTCCTCCGGGACCTCGCGGCGGCCGAACTCCTCGGTCCAGTAGGGACCGTAGCCGCTCAGCTGGTAGCGGGCCATGTCGAGCGGGGCGGCGGTGGCGGTCACGGCGGAGAACAGGTCGGGCCGCTGGGTCATCGCGGCGCCGACCAGCAGGCCGCCGGCGCTCTGGCCGAACGCGCCGAGCCCGTCCGGCGGACAGAGCCCCCGCTCGTGCAGGAAGCCCGCCGCGGCCAGGAAGTCGTCGATGCCGCACTGCTTGTGCTCACGCGTACCGGCGCGGTGCCACTCCTCACCGTGCTCTCCGCCGCCGCGCACCCGGGCCACGGCGAACTGACCGCCGTGGCCGGCCCAGGCGAGCGCCGCGGCGTAGTAGTCGGCCACCTGCGGTTCGCCGAACGCGCCGTAGCCCTGGAGGATGGTCGGCAGCGGTCCGTGCGGGCGGTCGGCGGGCCGGGTCAGCAGCAGCTCCACCGTCGTCCCGTCCGGCGAGAGACAGTCGACCTCGCGGACCAGGACGGCGGGCACCCGCGGCGCCCCGGCGGCGCCCCAGACCTCGGTGGTTCCGTGGCGGGCGTCGTGGCGGTGGACCGTCTCCGGGGTGGTCGGGTCGCTGTAGGTGAACCAGGCCTCGTGGCCGCCCTGACGGAACGTCAGATCCGTGACCACACCGGCGCCGGGCAGCGGCACCTCGCCGAGCGGCGCACCGGTGCGCAGGTGGTGCCGGGTGATCCGGCCGCGTCCGCCGGCCGAGCGGTGCACCAGCAGCAGCGGGTCGGGCAGCGCCGGGTCGTCGAGGACGGCGAAGGACTCCAGCACCTCCCGCTCGTGCTCCGGGACCAGGGTGCGCGGCCGGAGCGGGCCCGGGGTACGGGGGTCGAGCACCAGGATCCGGCCGCGGTCCGCGTCCAGGTCGGTGAGCAGGTAGAGCAGGCCGTCGGTGGCCGGCCACGGGGAACTCCAGCCGCCGTCGACGGCGGTCAGCGGCACCAGGTCCGGCTTCTCCCAGGTGGCACCGGGGGCGGCCAGGTCGGCGAGGAGGATCCGGTTGCCGCCGGAGAGCCCGTCGGCGGCGGCGACGGCCAGCAGGCGGCCGTCGGAGCCGAGCACGGCGTCCAGTTCGGCGGCCTCGCCGAGACCGGAGGCCGGTCCGAACACCTCCACGTCGCCGGCCGGGTCCTCGCCGAGCCGGTGCAGGTGGAGCCGGACGCCGTCGCCCCCGGGGTCGCGGCGGGAGTAGTAGAACGCGTCGTGCCCGGGGATCCAGGCGACGTTCCCGTACGGGCAGCCGGCGATCGGCCCGTCCACGGTACGGCCGGTCGCCACGTCGAGGACCCGGAGGTCGTACTCTTCGGAACCGCCCTCGGCACTCTGGTGGGCGACCAGCCGCCCGGCCGGGTCCGGTGCCCAACCACCCAGCACCGTACGGCCGGTGGGGTCGTGCCGCTGCGGGTCGAAGAGGATCCGAAGGGCCCCGCCGGGTTCGGTGACCGCCAGGGAGGAGTGCTCGTCGTCCGCGCGCCGAACCGTGAAGAAGGCCAGATCGCGGGCGGGTTGGGGCGAGGTCAGGTGATCGAAGGCGGTCAGGGCCGCCAGCGCCGCGTGGAACGGGCCCACCGCGGACCAGCCCTCGCGCAGCCGCTCGAACAGGGCCCGCTGGCCGGCCGACCACTCCGCGGTCGCGGGGTCGGCGGCGTCCTCCAGCGCGCGGTACGGGTCCGGAACGCGACGCCCGCCCACCTCGTCGGCGGTGTCGCCCGGTAACGCGGGCGGGTACTCCGGCCGCCCGGCCGGGTCTCTCTGCGGCATGGTCCCCTCCAACCGGCATGCGGACGGAACGGTCTCCACTCCCGGGCCGGCGGCGGTCGGCCGCCGTCCGGGACGCGTGACATCCTAACGACGCCTTCCGCGTACTCGTCAATGGCGGGGAAGGACCGCACCCCACCGGCGGTCGCGCCGGAGCCCTGCGGCGGAACGGCACGGACAGCGGCCCACCCGCGGAAACGCCGCACGCGCCGCCGCCGGTCGTGGGCCACGGGTCCGGACGGCGCGGCATCGCGACGGCTCGGACCGGTGCCGCCGGGAGGAGGAGCGGTGGTATCACCGGCGTACCCGCGGCGGATCTCCCGGCTCACCCCGTGGACCGGGCCGCCGACGGCCACCGGCGGCGCCCGGCTGGACGACGTGAGGCGCTCGGCCGCCGGGGCCACGACGGCGGAAGAAGGGCCGGGTCCGCAAGCACCGCGCCGCCGCTGACACCCTCGGCCCGTCGGGTGACCTGCGAGGACGGCCGCCGCGCTCAGGCATGGGTACGGCGGTAGCGGAAATGCGCCGACCATGAAACGCACGAGGACACCGGAGACCGGGGAAGCACATCGGACGCCCGTCGATGGGACCGCAGGACCGGCCCGGGAGGCGGAGGAGCCCGCGCCGCACCGGCTTTCCGGGCCGCCCGAGCGGTCCTGGAAGGCGGTCCTGCGCGGGACGCTGAAGGAGTTCAAGGACGACGAGCTGGCGGACCGGGCGGCGGCGCTGACCTACTACGGGGTGCTGGCCCTCTTCCCCGCGTTGCTGGTGCTGGTGTCGCTGCTGGGCATCGCGGGCGAGGCGGCGACCGAGCAGGTGGTGGACAACCTGCAGCAGCTCACCCCCGGGGCGGCACGGGACGTGATCAGCACTGCCGTGCAGCAGCTCCGGGGCAACGCCGGCACCGGCTCGCTGCTGGCCGTGGTGGGCCTGCTCGCGGCGATCTGGTCGGCCTCCGGGTACGTCGCCGCGTTCATCCGCGCCTCGAACGCCGTCTACGACATGCCCGAGGGGCGGCCGCTGTGGAAGGTGCTGCCACTGCGCGTGGGGCTGACCGTCGTGCTCATGGTCCTCGCCGCGGCCAGTGCCCTGATCGTGGTGTTCACCGGCACCCTGGCCCGGCAGGCGGGCTCGGCGCTGGGGGTCGGGGACACCGCGATGACGGTGTGGGCGATCGCGAAGTGGCCCGTCCTGCTGGTCCTGGCCACGGTCATGATCGCGCTGCTGTACTGGGCCGCGCCCAATGCCAAGGGCCGCGGCTTCAAGTGGGTGACCCCCGGCAGCCTCCTCGCCCTGGGGATCTGGATGACCGCCTCGGCCGGGTTCGCGTTCTACGTCGCGAACTTCGGCTCGTACAACAAGACGTACGGGACCCTCGCCGGCGTGATCGTCTTCCTGGTGTGGCTGTGGATCACCAACCTGGCCGTCCTGCTGGGCCTGGAGGTCGACGCCGAGGTGGTGCGCCGGCGCGCGATCGCGGACGGCCACCCGGCGGACGAGGCGCCGTACGTCGAACCGCGCGACACCCGGGAGTGGAGCGAGGAGGACCGCCGTCGCCTGGACTGAGCGCCGCCGGACCGGCGGCACGCCTCCTGGCCGCGGGCCCCGGAACAGGATCGGGGAACCGGCCTCCGCGCCGCACCGGCGGCCGCTGGAGGGAGAATCCGGCGTTGCTGCCGGTGGTGCTGCACCTGGACCGCAGGCGGGTCACCATGGGATGCGGCACGCGCGCCCCGAAGGCCTCGGCCGGACCCGGCGCCGACTCCTGACCCGCGGCTGGAATGCCTCGTGCCGTCGCGGGAAGACGGGAGGTCCTGGACTTCTGGAGGAGGTTGGTGTGACGCGGGAGCGGATGGTGCTGGGGGAAGTGCTGGCGGCGGCCGAGGCGGCGGCGCCGGTGGAATCCCTGGACGTGGTGGCGGCCGATCTGCGTGAGCGGTTCGGCGCGCGGTCCGTCTCCTTCCTGTTCCTCGACCTGGTCGGCCAGAGCGTGGTGCGGGTGGCCGAGGACGCCGGCACCCTGCACGGGCCGCCCAGCGAGCGGATCGAGCTCCCCGGCAGCCTGTACGAAGAGGTCCTGCGCACCCAGAAACTGGTCCGCGCCCCGGACGGCGCCGACGGGCACGGAATCCGCGTGATCGCCCCCGTCACCAACCGCGGCGACGCCATCGGCTTCCTGGAGCTCTCCCTCCCCGAGACCACCGGCGCCGGCGACGACACGCTGGAGCAGGTGGAGCAGACGGCCCACGCGCTGGCCTACATCGTGGTCACCGACCGCCGGTTCACCGACCTCTACCACTGGGCGCAGCGCACGGCCCCGGTCAGTCTGGCTGCCGAGATCCAGCGCCAGCTCCTGCCCACCGCCCCCTGCTGCGAGGCCGCCCAGTTCACCCTTGCGTGCGCCCTGGTACCTGCGGAGAGCGTCGCCGGCGACACCTACGACTACGCCCTGGACCGCGAGACCCTGCACCTGTCGCTGACCGACGCGATGGGCCACGATCTCAACGCCGCGCTGATCGCGACGCTTCTGGTCAACGCCTCCCGCGGCGCCCGCCGCGCCGCGGCCCGCCTGGGCGAACAGGCCGACCTCGCCCACCACTCCCTTCTCGAACACAGACCCGGAGTGCTGGCCACCGGCCAGCTCCTGCGGATCGCGCTGGACGGGACCGGGGCGCAGCTCGTCAACGCCGGGCACCCGCGCCCGCTCAGGCTGCGCGGGGGCTCGATCGAAGCGGTGCCCCTGCACGCCGACCTGCCCTTCGGTGTCGAAGAACAGGGCCGCTACCGCGTGCAGGACATCGACCTGCGTCCCGGTGACCGGCTGTTGCTCTACACCGACGGCATGCAGGACCGCCGCGCGCGAGCCGTGGATCTGCCCGCCCTGCTGGCCGCCACCGCCGCCGAGCACCCCCGCGAAGTGGTGCGCGCCCTGGTCGCCGTCGTCACCGACGCCTGCGGCGGAAAGCTCCAGGACGACGCCACCGTGATGTGCCTGGACTGGCACGGCCCCACCACGGGCGGACGCCGGGCACACGCCGGGGCCAACATCTGAGGAGCGGCCGCCGGGCCGGCTGCTTCCGCTCCCGGCATCCCGGCCGCGCGGCCCGGCCGACTCGGCATCCCGCTCCGAGGGGCTTTCGCCATCGCCCTGGCTCCTGGCCCCGTCCGGCGGCGCGCGCCACGGCGAACGTCCGTGGTGCGCCCCGCCGGCGGGGCGGTTCAGGCCCGGGGCCGGCTCACGGCCTGGGGTCGGTGGCGCAGCGCGTCCCGGCGGCCGGGACGGTGCCGTCGACGAGGTAGGCGTGCACGGCCGTGCGGATGCACGCGCTGCGGCCGTAGGCGGTGTGGCCCTCTCCCTCGCGGGTGAGCAGGACGCCCTGCGCGAGGGATCCGGCCACGCGCTCGGACCAGGCGTACGGGGTGGCGGCGTCACCGGTGGAGCCGACGACCAGGATCGGCGCGCTGCCCTCGGCCTTGATCGGGTGTGCCTTCTCCGCCGACCGGAACGGCCAGCTCCGGCAGTCCGGGTCGAACAGCGCCGCCTCGGGGTTGTGACCGGTCACCAGTGGGGCCTTGGCGGCGAGTTCGCCGAGCAGTGCCCGGAGTTCCGCCTCGGTGGGCGCCATCGGGGTGTCCGCGCAGTGGACGGCGGCGTAGGCGTCGGCCGAGACCTTGTAACCGCCCTTGGCGTCACGACCGGTCGCGCCGTCGGCGAGGGCCATCAGGTGGTCGGCCTTGCCCTGGTTCATGGCCATGGTGAGGATGGTCCGCAGGTCGGCGAGGCCCTGCTCGTCCTCGTAGAGGCTGTCGATCACACCGTTCCAGGCGGCGGTCGCCGTGACCTTTCGGCCGTCGGTGGTCGTGAGCGGCTTGTCCTTGAGACCGTCGAGGAAGTCGGCGAGCTTCTTCGGCGCCGCAGCCGCGTCCTTGCCCAGCGGGCAGGGCGACTTGGTGACGCAGTCGGCGGCGAACCGGCCGAACGCCCGCTCGAAGCCGGCGGACTGTTCGATGTTGTGCTGGAGCAGGCTCACGGACCGGTCGGTGGCACCGTCCAGGACGAGGCGGCCGGTGCGGTCCGGGAACTCCTCGGCGTAGACGCTGCCGAGATGGGTGCCGTAGGAGAGGCCGAAGTAGTTGAGCTTCTGGTCGCCCAGCACCGCGCGCAGCACGTCCATGTCACGGACGGTGTCCCGGGTGCCGACGAAGGGCAGCAGCTTGGCGTACTTGGCCTGGCAGGCGTCGGCCAGGAGCTTGCCGTGGTCCGCGCCGGGCGCGTCGCCGGTGAGCCAGCCGTCCCGGGTCCGGTCGTCGAGGCACTTGATCGGGGACGTGCCGCCGACGCCGCGGGGGTCGAAGCCGACGATGTCGTAGTGGTCGCGCAGCGGGCCGTCGTAGTCCTTCTGGCCGCGCTGGACCATGCCGACGCCGGTGCCGCCCGGGCCACCGGGGTTGACCAGCAGGGAGCCGGTCTTCTGGTCGGGCCGGGCGGTGGGGATGCGGGCGACGCCGACGTCGACGGTGTCCCCCGTCGGTGCGGCGTAGTTCAGCGGGACCTTGAGGGTGGCGCACTGCACCGCGGACTCGTCGACCTTCTCGGTCTTCGGGTCGTCCTTGCAGGCCTCCCAGGCCAGCTTCTGACCGTAGAAGGCCTGGAGCGCCGGGTCCGCCTGGCCGGTCGGCCTCGCGGTGGGCGTGGGTGCGGGCGTCGCGGTCGGGGTGGGCGCCGGAGCGACCGTCGCCGGGCCGGCGGACGCGGGCGCGCTCGTCGGGGCGGCCGGGGCCGCGCCCGTGGAATCCCCTGTGCTGCCACAGGCAGCCAGCAGGACGGCCGCGGCGACGGCGGACAGGGTGCGCCGCGAGCGGCGGATGATCATCGAATTCACCGCACACAAATATCATCCGAAGATCGACACCGTGACGGCGCCCCCATCCCCCGACGCCCCGTCAGTCGCCTTACTGCCGCGGCATCGCCGCCCCGCCCGCCTCCGGCACCGTCGGCCGGCGGTCGCCACATCGGGGGCACCCGCGGGGAGCGGACCGCGTACGCGCGGCGGATCCGCGGACCGGCGGCGGCCGGGCGGACGGCGAACCACCCCGGCCACCTCCCCGGCACCAGGGGCGGCCCGCCCGGCCGCCGCCTCTCCCCCACCGCACCGGCCCTGCGGTCAGCCTCCGACGCCGACCACGGCGAAGGGCGCGGGGCTCAGGCCGAGCAGACCGCCGAAGGGGGAGTTCAGGGCATAGATGAAGACCACCATGAAGGCGATGAGGCTGGTGAAGCCCACCGCCAGGACCAGGTGGGTGCGGGTGTGCCGGATCCCGAACAGGAACATCAGGCCCAGGGTGAGTGCCCCGCCGGCGAGGAGCCCGAACCACATCACGCCCGACATGCCCCCTTCCGTGTCCGCCTCGCGCCCCTGGCGTGCCTGGTAGGCGACGGAGATCTGACCGAACGCCAACTGGTCCACCTGCTGCTGCGCGTTGGTGGAGGGTTCGAAGGACGTCCAGGCGTTCTGCACGTCGTGCAGCAGTGCCCAGCCGCGCGGCCCCAGCGGCTTGCGCTGCTCCATCAGCGGCCACTCCTCGTCCTGGACGTAGGTGGCGTAGGTGAGCGCCGCCGCGCGGGCCCGCCGGGCGGCTTCGGGCGGAAGCCCGTCGGCGAGCAGGTACGTCTGGTGCAGCGCCCCCGCCTCGGCGCTGATGTTGGTGTCGGCGCCGTCCTTGGCCTCCCACACCGACACCAGCGCCACACCCAGCACCAAGGCGTACAGCACGCCGACCATCATCGTCAGGTACTCGGCGGCGTCGTCGTCGCCCACCTCTTCGGCCGGTGCCGACCGCTTGGCCCGACGGCGGTCGATCAGCACCGCGCCCCCGGCGAGGACGACGATGCCGGCGACGATGCCGAGCACTACGACTAGTTGTTCCATGGCGCCCCTGCGCTCGGGTCGGGAAGACGGCGCGCCCTGCGGCGGCGGCGCGCGATGACCGCGGCGGCGGTCGCGGGAACGAACAGCAGCAGGAAGAACATCACCAGGAAGGTGCGCGGCGGACGGGCCGTGCTGGTGTCAAAACGGCCGGAGCGCAGGAGGGGTGACCCGGCATGGCCGCCCCCGGTGCCCGCCCCGGGGGGCCGGGAGGGGGACGCCGACGCGGAGCCGGAGGCACCGGCCGCGCTCGACGGGTTCTGTGCGGGCCTGCCCCCGTTGCCGGGCCGCCCGACGGCTCCGGGGGCTCCGGCTCCGGGGGCTCCGGCTGCGGGGGCCCTCGCTCCGCCCGCGGGCGCGGGTGCGCCTGCTGCCGGTACGGGTGCCGCGGGCGCGGGTGCCGGTGCCGCAGGCGCTGCGGGTGCTCCTCCCGGCGGTACCGCGGGTGCGGGTGCGGGAGCTCCGGGTCCGGGTGCCGCCGGTGCAGACGCCGGGGCCGCACCGGCTCCCGCCGGAACGCCGCCCGCGGGAGCCCCGGCAGCAGGTGCCCCGGCCGCGGGCGCCGCACCGGCAGGGACTCCGGGCGCGGGAGCGCCCGCTCCGGGAGCCCCGGGGGCGGGAACCCCTGCCCCGGCCGCACCGGCTCCGGGCGCGCCGACCGCGCGCGTCCCCGCTCCGGGTCCGGCTGCCGCGGCTGCTGCGGCTGCTGCGGCTGCTGCGGCCGGTCCGCCCGCAGCAGCGACGACCGTTGTCCCCGGCGCCGGAGCCCCGCCCGCAGCAGCACCGGCCACAGGTGCCCCCGGCGCCGGAGCACCGCTCCCAGGAGCCCCCGGCACCGGCACCCCGGCCAGGCCCGGAGGGGCTCCCGGGGCACCGGCTGCGGGCACACCACCCGCGGCGGCCCCCGGGGCGGGCGCCCCGGGCCCGGGTGTTCCGGGCCCCGGAACACCCGGTGCCCCCGTCCCGTCCGAAGGAGCCCCGGGGACGCACGCGGGGACACCAGGCGCAGCCGGCGCGGACACCGTCACGGCCACCGGTGAAGCCACTGCCGTTGCCGTCGCCGTCGCCCCGGCTCCTGCCGCAGTCGGCGCCACCGTCGCCGGCGCTGCCGCAGGGGGCGTTCCCGGTGCCGGTGCTCCCGTCGCGGGCACTCCCCCGGCCGACTGGGGCACCGGGCCCGCCCCCACGCCGATGTAGCCCGACTTCGCCGTACGGGTGACGGTGCGCCCGCCGTAAGCAACCCCCCGGGCGGTGACCAGGCCCTCGTGCTCACCGGACAGGGCCCGCAGGGTCGCCGTGCAGACGAGGGTGGTCACCGGGGGAAGCCTGGGAACGAACCCGTCCTCGCGCCCCGGGCAACGGGGATCGGCCCCGGGGGCAAGGGTGTCGGTGATCCGCAGGTCGGTCACCGGGGCCTCGCCGTCGTTGCGCAGTCGGTAACTCACCCGCACCTCGTCGCCGGTGTTCACGACGGGAGTGCCCGGCCGGCCGTCGACCGTCACCGACAGGGTCGGCCCCCCGGCTCCCGGCCCGCCGTAGGGAAGGCTGGTGGCCGAGTTGGCCAGCGGCAGATCGGCGACCGAACCGGCCAGCACCAGGCCGGCGGCAGCCGCGCAGAGGGAGAGTCTCCAGCCAGGCATACCGTCTGGTTATCGCCCGGACGACGGCCGGGCTCCCTCCGACACGCCTGCCGCCGGACATTCACCCGCGCCCATCACACCGCCGGCGTAACCGCACCGCACTCACGGGCACCGCACGAGCGGTCGGAACCGCCCGTGCTCCCGAACCGTGCCGCCGGACAGCGGGCCGGCGGGTGACGAGGCCACGGCCCGGGAGCCGGGGCCTCGTCACCGCGGGGACGGTTCCGGAATCAGAAGCTGCTCGGGACGTGGTTCCAGCAGTAGCCGTCGCCGTTGCCGTTGTGGCCGTAGCCGTACCCGTCCTTGTTCAGGTACAGCAGCCACCAGCCGGTGCGGGGGCCCACCACGCCGTCGACGGCGATCCTGGGCTCGCGGGCCTGCTTGATGTAGCTCTGGAACGCCTTGACGGCGGCCTCGGTCCGCGGACCCCAGTAGCTGTCCTCGGAGACGCCGGCGTCGTACTCCCCGTTGTGGTTGAGGAGGTGCTGGACGCACCACACGCCGCTCCCGTACTCCGCGTAGCCGTAGCCGACGTAGGCGGCGTTGACGGACGCGCCGGCGGTGGTGGTGGTGCCGATGACGGCGGTCACCGCCATGCCGAGGGTGACGGCGGTCGTCGCGAGCTTGCGGGCGATCTTCATGGGCCCCCCAATGTTCGGTTCCTCAGGAGCACCGCCGGATGTGACGGGCTCTCGGCAACGAGTGTGTCCCGCCACGGACGGGCCCGGTGGCCGCCCCGACGCCGCCCGGGTGTCCCAAGCGGCGTCTCACGCCGTCGAGCTGGCCTTTGGGCGGCGTCTCACATTCGAAGCTGAGACGCCGGTCCGCCTCCCCGGCGCGGGGGGGGGGGGCCCCCCCCCCGCCCCCCCCCCCGGAGCGCGCCGCAACCGGGGGGGTCGGGGGGGGGGTCCCCCGGGGGGGGTCGGGGCCCGCGGGGCCACCCG
>NZ_JBHJRC010000063.1:31283-32196 GCF_042261735.1 Kitasatospora sp. NPDC056327
GCCGCGCCCCGCCCCCCCCCCCCCACCCCCCCGCGACCGGAATCGGACCGCACCGGTGGAGTCCGGGTCGGTGATCCGCCGGTGAGGATCGTGACCGCGGGCGCACCCGGGCCGGGCCGGGTGGGCACGGGGTCAGGGGTTGGTGACGGTGGTGTTCTTCAGGCCGCGGGCCGAGACGACGTGGGCGGTGCCGTCGGTGAGCCGGTAGAACAGGCCGACCACGGCGGTGCGGCCCTGCGCGACGGCGTCGGCGAGGGCGGCGGAGCGCTCCAGCAGCAGGGTGACGGTGTGCTCTATGTGGGTGCTGATGAAGTCGGCGTCGTCGGTGCGGCCGGCGGCGCGGGCGGCCAGCACGCTGGGCGTCACCCGCTCGATGACGTCGCGCACGAAGCCGGTGGCGGTGGTGCCCTCCTCGACGGCGGCGCGGGTCGCGGCCACGGCGCCGCACGAGTCGTGGCCGAGGACGACGACCAGCGGGCTGTCGAGCACGCCGACCCCGTACTCGACGCTGCCCAGCACCTCCGCTCCCAGGACGTGACCGGCGGTGCGGACCACGAACAGGTCGCCGAGACCCTGGTCGAAGATGATCTCGGCGGCGAGCCGGGAGTCCGAGCAGCCGAACAGCACCGCGAAGGGGCTCTGGGCGGGGGCGGTGGCGGCGCGGCGCGCGGCGTCCTGGTTGGGGTGCTCGGGGGTGCCCGCGGTGAAGCGCCGGTTGCCGGCCAGCAGCAGGGCGAAGGCTTCGTCGGGCGTCGGCGTCAGGGTCTCGGTCATAACCGCAGGTTACGGCCCCGCTGCCGCGGGCGCGCAGCCGGGGGCGCGTCGTCCTGCCCCCGGAGCGGTGCTCCCGGCCCCGTGGCGCGGGCCGCCGGCGGGGGGGGGGCCCCGCCGGCGGCGGGGGGCGCGCGCGCGG
>NZ_JBHJRC010000064.1:0-32027 GCF_042261735.1 Kitasatospora sp. NPDC056327
CGCTCCCCCCACTGCGCCCGCCCGGCCCCGCTCGCCCCCCGGCCTTCTCCCCCTCGCCCCCGCCCCCGGCCCGGCTCAGCCCGCGAGCAGCCCCGGCAGCCCGGCGACGGACGCCAGCACGTGCGAGGCGCCGTCCGCCCGCAGCCGCTCCTCGCCGTGGGCGCCGGTGAGGACGCCGGCCACGACGGCCGCACCGGCGCGCGAGCCGGTCAGCATGTCGTAACCGGTGTCACCGGCGACCGCGATCTGGTGCACCGAGTCGGTCCCGGTGCGCAGCAGCGCGGTGAGCGCGAGGTCCGGGTACGGGCGGCCGCGGCCGGCCTCGGCCGGGCAGAGGGTGAGGTCGGCGATCGACTCCCAGCCGAGGGCGGTGAGGATGCGGTCCTGGGTGGCCCGGGAGAAACCGGTGGTGAGGACCACCTTCCGGCCCTGGCCCCGGAGTTCGGCGATGGCCTCGGCCGCACCGGGCAGCGCCTCGCAGTGACCGGCGTCGACGAGGTCGTGGTAGGCGGCCTCGAAGGCGGTGTTGGCCCGCTGGGCCTTCTCCTCCTCGCCGAACAGGTACCGGAAGACGGAGATCTTGGACTCGCCCATGGTGGCGCGGACGTGCTCCAGCATCCGGACGTGCTCCGGGCTGCCGGCCTCGACGCCGAGCGAGCCGGCGGCGGCCTGGAAGGCGCGCTCGACCAGGCCGTCGTCGGCCACGGTGGTGCCTGCCATGTCCAGGACGACCAGGCGGATGTCGTGCGGCATGATGTTCAGTTCCTCTGGGTCGGTTCCTCGGGCGGTCTTACAGGTTGGCGAGGTCGGCGGTCTTCTCGGCGATGGCGGGCGAGCAGGTCATGCCCCGTCCGCCGGGGCCGGTGACCAGCCAGACGCCCTCGCGGACGCGCTCGCGGTGGACGACCCGGGTGGTGTCGACGCACTGCGCGTACACGCCGGCCCAGCGGCGCCGGATCCGGGGCAGCGGGCGGCCGAGCAGGTCCTCGGCCACGCCGGTCAGGTGGTCGTACGGGTCCTCGACGACGTCGAAGCCGAACGGCTGGTCGTACTCGTGGGTGTCGCCGATGGTGAGCCCGCCGTCCCGGCGCTGGACCATCAGCAGCTGCATCCCGTGCTCGGCGGCCACCGGCGGCTGGGGCTGGGCCTCGCGCAGGCGGTCCAGCGCGCTGCCGGCGAAGGCCGGGTAGTAGCGGAAGGAGTCGCCGTCGGCCACCGAGGTGGTGAGCGGCTCGTCCAGCGGGTCGGTCTGCATCATCTGCAGCCGCACCTTGCGGACCGGGAGGGCGGGCGCCAGCTCGCGGACCAGACCGCCCAGCCAGGCGCCGGTGCACAGCACCACGAGGTCGCCGGCGTGGACGTCGCCGTGGTCGTCGCGGACGGCGTTCTCGCCGATGACGTCGCGGACCTCGCGCCCGGGCAGGAAGGTGTAGCGGCCGGTGGCGGTCAGCGCGGCGCGCAGCGCGGGCTGGGCGGTGCGCGGCTCGACGGCGGCGTCCCGCTCGCACCACAGGGCGCCGAGCAGCCTGCCGCGCAGGGCGGGGTTGGCGGCCCGGGTCTGCTCCGGGTCGAGCAGCCGGTAGCCGCGCGCGGCGGCGTCGGGCAGGGTCAGCGCCTGCTCCGCGACCGCGAGCTCGGCCCCGGTGCGGATCGCGGTGAGCGAGCCGTTGGCGCGGAAGCCGAGGTCGGGCACCCGGCCGCCGATCCGCTCCCACAGCTCGCGGGCCCGCAGCGCGGTGTCCAGCTCCTCCCCCTGGGCACGGCCGCTGACCCAGACCAGCCCGAAGTTGCGCACCGAGGCGCCGCGCGCCTCCGCCTCGCGCTCCAGGTGGACGACCTCGTGGCCGCGCTCGACGGCCTGCCAGGCATGCATGGTGCCCAGCACGCCCGCTCCTACGACGATGACTCTCATGCGGCCAGGCTGATGCCGTCAGGTGTCCGAGGGGAGTCCGGTCGGCGGCCCGCAGATGAACCGCCCGAAAAGTTGTACAGCCAACCTGCCCTCCCGGCCCGGAGCCGCCGGGCCCGGGCCGGGCGGGGTCAGCGCCGCACGGTCGCCCGCAGGTAGTTCCGCCGGCCGAACTTCGGCTCGTCCACCGCCGTCAGCTCCTCCACCTGGAACCGGTACAGGGCCGCCGCTCCGCCGCCGGTCAGGAACTGGCGCCGGACCTCGTCGTCCCGGGCGAAGGCGGGGTAGCGCCCCTGGTACGCGACCAGCGCCGCCTCCGCCTGCCGCCCCCAGGCCTCGCTCGCGCTGCCGGCCAGCTGAAGCCCGCGCAGCTGCTCGCCGAAGACCGGTGGCGGCAGGAAGACGGTGGCCGCCGCCCGGGCCTCCTCCGCCAGGTGGTGACTGTGCCGGGTGGCGCGTTCGCTGACGAAGTAGAGGACGAGGTCGTCGTCGTGGGCGAAGAAGGCGAGATTGGCGTGCGGACCGTGCTCATGGCCCGCGGTCGCCAGGGTGAGCACCATCGCCTCGGCCAGCAGCCCCTCGACGCCCTGGCCCAGCTCCTCGGCCGGCCAGTCCCCCTGGGTGATGTCGAGTCGGTACGGCATGGGCAGCACTTCCCTCCACTCGCGCGGCATGCCCGGCGCGCACGGGCGCCCTGGCACGACTGATCCGGGCGGGTGCTCCGCTCGGGGCCGCCGCGCCGGGCTCAACATGCTCTCCCCGCCGCCCCTGCCGCACAAGGGTCGGGACGGCATCCGCCCTGCTCAGTCGTGCCCGACCGGTCGGGGCACCCCGAAGGCCCCGGACGCCCGCCCCGACCCGGCCCACCGGGCCCAACCCGCACCGGCCCACCCCGCGCCGCGCCGGACCTTCCACCCGGGCCCCTCCACCCGGCGCCGGTGCCGAGCGGCGCCGGTGCCGCCCGGTCCCGGCGGGCGCCGAGCAGGGGGCACAGCAGGGGACACAGCGGGCAGGTACGGGACGGCGTCCGCCCTGCCCGGTCGCGCCCGACCGGTCGGGCCGCCCCCGGAGAACCCGGACGCCCACCCGGCCCGTCCCGCGCCGCCTCCGGGACCGGTGCCGACCGGCACCGGCACCGGCACCGCTCAGTCCCGGCGGGCGCCGACCGGCCGCCGGTCCCCCGCGGCGACGCCCGCCGGACCGGCGCCGAGCAGCGGGCGCAGCGGGCCGGTGCGCGCCCGCGCCACCAGCGGCCCCAGCCCGCCCGCGGCGAGCCCGAGCGGGACGGCCACCAGCAGGCCGACCAGCGCGCCGGCCAGCACGTCGTGCGGGTAGTGCACACCGACCCAGACCCGGGAGGCCCCCATCAGCACGGCCGCGACCGCGGCGACCGCGCCGAGCCGCCGGTCGGCGAACCAGAGCGCGGCGGCGGCCGCGAAGGCGACCACCGTGTGGTTGCTCGGGAAGGACCAGTCACCGGTGCCCGGGCAGGTCTCCAGGGTGTCGCGCACCCGCAGCTGCGCGCAGGGCCGGACCTCCTCCACCAGCCCCTTGAACCCGGAGTTCACCGCGTAGGCGACCAGCACGACCAGCGGCGAGACCAGCACCCGGGCCATCACCCGGGGAGCGGCCGCGCGCGCCCGCCACCAGGCGGCGAGCATCAGCAGGGCGAAGAGGGTGAGGCCGAGCAGCGACCACACCTCGACCAGCCGGTTGAACCAGTGCGGCGCGGCGTCCGCCCACCGGACCACGGTGCGGTAGAGGCCGCCGTCGATCCCGCTGCCGTCGTACACCGCCAGCCCGCGGACCGGGGTGGCGGTCACCGGGCGCCACCGGCGCGACGGCCGGCCCACCGGGAACAGAACATTTCGCGAACAATCCGGAGCATGGGAACAACTAGTACCAGACCGGCGGCAAGCATCGAGAACGATCAATAACGACCGCAAACGCTCCAAATCAGTCACCGGCGATCCCCCACCCCGGCGCCCACCCCGACCCCGAGCCCTGGTCCCGACCCCGACCCCGGCCCCGACCCCGGCCCGCCGCAACCTCCCCACCCCGGCACCCCGCGCCGGGACAGCGGACCGGAACAGCGGACCGGAACCTCCCGCCGGAACCGCAGGCCGCCACCCGCACCGCTCCACCACCCCGGTCGACCGGCCGCCACCACCCCACGACCGGCAACCGGGTGCGCGCCCCCAGCGCGCACCCGTGCGCCGGGCGCGCACCCCAGGGGCCCGGCGCTCTGACCAGCCGATACCGCCCCTCTCATCCCTTTTCCTCTGAGGCAACGGGAAAATATGCAGACCGGTCTACCTAGAAAGCCTTCAGGCGCCCCAAAATATGCAGCCCGGTCTACATATTCCAACGCCCAACCCCGGCCCCCCGCACAGGAAGTCGGCCCGTCCGACTTCCTGCTCCGCCCCTTCCGCCCCCACCGCCACTCCTTGACAGGTGCATTCCCGTACCGTCTGGTATTCCGAGTTGGCAGACCCCATCCCCAGGACCCGGCGGCGCCCGTACTCTTTCGTCAGCGCGTCGGCCCCGGCGCGCCCTCGGACGGCGGCGAGGAGCGAAACGAGTGCGGCAGCCAGGACGGCAGACCCGACGACCCGAACGTCGTACTCCGCAGACCGCGGCCGAACTGGCGAAGGTCCACGAGCGCGCCCTCGCCGAGGCCGCCGCCCGCAGCGCCGCCCGCGAAACCGCCCCCGACGACCCCTCCCTCTTCCAGCCCCGCCCCGAGATCGGCGACTCCTGGGCCCGCCTGCGCCGCCTCGGCCTCTCCCCGGACGCCGGCGCCGCCGCCGTCCACCTCGGCCCCGCCGAACTCGAACACCGCCGCCGCACCAGCGGCCTGGACCCGCTGCTCCCCGTCCTGCGCGACACCCTGCTCGAAGAGGTCGGCCAGCCCCCGCTGCTCCTCGCGATCGCCGACGCCGAGGGCCACGTCCTCTGGCAGGAGGGCGAACGCGGCCTGCGCCGCAGTGCCGACCGGATCGGCTTCCTCACCGGCGCGCGCTGGATCGAGGAGCGCGTCGGCACCAACGGCATAGCCGCCGCCCTGCGCACCCAGCGCCCGATGCACGTCCACTCCGCCGAGCACTACCTGCGCAGCCACCACTCCTGGACCTGCGTCGCCGCCCCCGTGCACGACCCGGGCACGGGCCGGCTGATCGGCGCGATCAACCTCAGTGGCCCGGCCCACTCCGTCCGCCCCTACCTGCTCCAGCTGACCACCACCGCCGCCAGGCTGGCCGAGACCGAACTGCGCGCCCGCCGCCTGGAGTCCCTGCACCACCTGCGCACCCTGGCCGCCCCGATGCTCGCCCGGGTGAAGGGCCCCGCCCTGGTCGTGGACGCGGCGGGCTGGACGGCGGCGGCGGCCGGACTCCCGCCGCCGGCCAGGCTGAGGCTGCCCGCCGAGGGCTGGGACTCGACCGCCGTGCACTGGCTGCCCAGCCTCGGCGAATGCGCGATCGAACCACTCGCCGACGGCTGGCTGGTGCGGCCGGTGCGACCCCAGGAGGCCCTGCCCGCGGTCCCGGCCGGCGGCCCCGCCGGCTCCGAGGGACGCGGTCCCGAGACCGGCGGCCCCGGGGGTCTGCTCGCCGAACAGGCCTCGGGCGCCCGGCTCCGGCTGGACCTGCGCCGTGCGGGGAGCCCCGGGCTGTCCGTGCACGGCGCGGCCGGCAGCTGGTCGCACACGCTCAGCCCGCGCCACGCCGAACTCCTGCTGCTGCTGGCCACCGAGCGGGACGGCCTCAGCGCCGCGCAGCTGGCCGACGCGCTGTTCGGGGACCCGGCCCGGACGGTGACGGTGCGGGCCGAACTGTCCCGGCTCCGCCGCTACCTGGGCGGCCTGCTGGCGCACCGGCCGTATCGTTTCGCCGAGTCGGTCCTGGTCACCGTGGCCGGCCCGGAGGACCCCTACGACCTGCTGCCCTCCTCCTCCGCACCGGCGGTGCGCCGGCTCCGCGCGGGCCTGGCCGGCGGTACGGTCCGGCTGCCCGGCACCCCGCCGTTACCCGGTCCGCGCCCTCCGGCCGACGGCGCCGTCGTGCCGCCCCGCCCCCGGACCGGGCGGATGGCCCTGCCGCCATCCGCCCCGGCCCAGTAGCCGGCCCCGGCCCGGGCCCCGCAGCCGTTCCGGGCCCGCGGCGGCCGGAGCGGCCGCGGCCCGGGCGGCCACGGACGGCCCCGCCGACGCGCCGTCACCACCGGTGGGCCGGCCGGCCGGCGCCGGACCGCCGCCGCTCCCCGCACACCGGTACGCACCGTCCCTGCGGACCGTCGCCGCGGACCGCCCGCTGCTCAGCGCCCGCCGGCGAGCAGTTCGGACAGCTGGGCGTCGGTCGGCCCGTGGGCCTGCTCCGCCGTCTCCGACACGAGCGCGTAGGTCCGGTCCAGCCAGTCCTGGACCTTCGGCTTGGAGACCTCCAGCAGCGCACTGCCGTGCGGCGACTCCAGCGCCAGGTGCAACGTCGAGCCGTGGCACGGGCAGTACGCCGGCCACAGCTTGACGTCGCCCTGACCGCTCAACGAGCGGAGGCCGTCGCGCAGCAGTTCGCGCGAGAACACCCAGTCGGCCTCGTCCGGACGCCCCAGGTGGAACGTCAGCAGCACCTCGTACGGGCGGGCGGCGTCGAACCGGAACCGCGTGCGGACCTCGCCGACCACCTCCTCGCCCAGCGAGATCCGCAGTGGCAGCACCTCCTCCACCGCCGCCGGAGCGGCGGTGGAGCCTGCCTCATCGCCGCCCGTGGGGGTAGCGGCGAGGGGGGCACTGGAGGGTGCTGGCAGCGGGTCGGGCGGCATGACGGTCTCTCCGGGACGGCGTGGGATGCCCCTCAGCCTGCTCCACCGCGCGAGACCGGGCAAGGGTTGCAAGGGGGTTGCAATAATCCCCGCAGCCGCCGAGGGTCCCTTACCGACCCTGTCAGACGGACCGTCAACTTCCGCTGGTCAAAGGGTTGTCCACGGATTGGATCAATTCGGTCCGATCACTGGCCACCGCCCGGGGACCCGCTGCTACGCTCGTCCCCTCTGCCGGCGCACGCCCGCGCGCGCATCCGGCGGACTCCGCACGCGCGCCCCGGGACGAGACCGCCGGACCGGAAGCGCCGGGCCGCGCCGCTCCGGCCGGCCCCGGCGGCCGTCCGCCCGGTCCGGTGGCACCGGCGCCGCCGTCGGTACGTGGGAGAATGCGACGACCGCAACGGCGACTTCAGGGGAGGGAGGGGTCCGGTGACTCTGTCCGAGGACACCGGGCAGGACGCGGCGTACGCGCACGACCGGTACCGCGCACGGCGCGGCCGGCACGGACGGCCCGCGCCGTTCGGCGGCCGCCTCCGGCTGCCCACCCTGCGCTTCTCGGGCGCCGCGATGGCGATGTCCACCGTCGTGGGCATCAGCATCGCCACCACCTTCCTGCTCAACGAGCAGCAGGGCGTGGGCCGCCGGGCCGGCGTCGCCCGGATCGGCTCGACCCCGCCGCCCAGCCCGGACACCGACTCCGGCCCGGGCACCTCCTCGGGCGGCGGCACCGCGTCCGGCGGCACCGCCGACTCGACCGCGACGGCGGGCCGTCCCCCGGCGGCCCCGTCCACGCCCGTCCCGGCGCCCTCCTCCGGCGCCGGCGCACCCGGGCCGCACGCCACCGCTCCCGGCACGCCCCGCCCCGGCGGCCTCCCGTCCGGAGTGCCGCTCGCCGAGGGCCCGGCGCCCCGGCACGGCGTCAGCGGCGAGTCCGCCGACCGCTCCCCGGGCAGTGGCGGCGCCACGGGCCCCGGGACCGGAGCGGGCAACGGCGGCGGTGCGGGAAGGGGCACCGGCGCCGGCACGGGCGGCGACGCCCCGGAGACCGTGCTCGGCGGCCGACCGGACCACCCGGTCACCGCCGACGAACCGCCCGCGGTCCCCGGTCCCGGCCAGCAGACCGCACGGCGCCCCGGCGAGGAGCAGCTCCCGCCGGGCGGGTCCCCGTCGCCGTCCCCCGCCACCCCGGCTCCGTCGCCCTCGTCGAGCGGCCCCCGCCCGTTCTTCCCGACCCCCGGCCCGCCCCCGGGCGGCTGGGGCGGCGGCGTCCTCGGCGAGGAGACCGCCGGCTCGGACCCCGACGGTCCCGCGAGCCCGGTCCGGCCCGGCCCCGGCACCACCGGGGGACCGGACGCGACGAAGGGTCCCGGCGGCACGGACGGCACCGACGGCACCGACGGCGACACCGACGACCACGCCCTGACCGGCGCGGCCCTCGTCCAGCCGCTCGGCCGCGACGGCACCCGGCACCGCCTCGCGCTCACGGTCACCGAACCGCTCACCGCGCTCCAGGCCGAGTTCCGCCTCGCGCCCGGCACCGCGGCCCCCGGCGCCGGCACCGCGTGGACGGACCTCGCCGGGGCCGTGGTCACCACCCACCAGGAGCGCGGCGCCGCGGTGTACCGCTTCACCACCCCGCCGGGCACCGACGTCCGCCCCGGCCGGTACACCTTCACCGTGCTCGGCGCCCGCCGCCCCGGCCCCACCGCCCGCCCGGCACCCGGCGCCCCGCCCCGCAGCACCGATCCCCGCGGCACCGATCCGCGGGCCGCCGAGCCACGGGCCGCCGAGTCCTGGAGCGCCGGCGCCTTCGGCATCGACCGGCCGCGCGCCGTCGCCGCCCTGGGCACCTTCGCACCCCCGGCCGGCGGCCCGGCCCCGACGGTACCGGCACCCCGGACCGCCACCCCGGCCGCCTGACCCCGCAACGCCCTCGCACCACCCCTCCGGCCCGTCCCCGGCCGCACCACCGCACCGCGGGCCGCACGACGCGGCACCGCAGCGCGGCCGGGGAGGACGCCGGCGAAGGCTGCGGCGGGCACGGCCCGGCGCACACCCGGGGCGACGGGAACACCCGGCCGCCCCACCGGCCCGCACCCCGCCCCGAACGCACCACCGCTCACCCCGCCTCCGCTCCGGGCCCGTCCCGCCTCCACCCCGGGCCCGTCCGGCCCCCGCTCCGGGCCCGTCCCCGGTCCGCCCCGGTCCGCCCCGGTCCGACAACCCGACAGGTCAGCGCACCGTTCGGGCTCATCCGGCCGGAGTCGTTCGTTACTGTGGTCGCCAGTCGGCACAGCCGCCCCACCGCCGGGGCCGGCACCGCACCACCGCATCCCAGGAGGAGTTCGTGTCCACGGTCCTGACCCAAGGCGGCAACGCCCCGCTGACCGCCGCGCGGGTGACCGTCGAGGTCACCGCACCCAAGGCGCTGGATGTCTCGGGCCTGCTGCTGACCGACGCCGGCAAGGTCCGCTCGGACGACGACTTCGTCTTCTACAACGCGCCCCACGGGCCCGGCGTGACCCACCGTCCGGCCTCCGCCGGCAGCCCGGACGCCATCGTCGTCGACACCGCCGCCGTCCCGGCCGGCATCACCAAGATCGTGGTGACCGCCAGCCCCGACGAGGCCGGCGCGACCTTCGCGGGCATCGAGCCGACCGCGACCGTCCGGGACGCCGCCACCGGCGAGGTCCTGGTCACCTTCACCCCGCCGCCGCTGAGCCGGGAGACCGCGCTGATCGTCGTCGAGGTCTACCAGCGCAACGGCGCCTGGAAGGTCCGCGCGGTCGGCCAGGGCTACGCCGACGGCCTGGCCGGGATCGCCACCGACTTCGGCGTGAGCGTCGACGACCAGCCCGCCGCCCCGGCCCCGGCCGCCGCACCCGCGCCCGTCGCCCCCGCGCCCGTCGCGCCCCCGGCCGCCCCCGCCGCGCCGACTCCGCCGCCGGCGCCCGCCGCCCCCGTCGACCCCCGGCTCGCGATGGCCGCCGCCCCGCCGATGCCGCAGGGCGCGCCCCCGATGCCGCCCGGCCCGCCGACCCCGCCCGCCGGCGTCCCGTCGTTCACCAAGGTCACCCTGGACAAGGGCCGGGTGAGCCTCACCAAGGGCGGCTCGGTCTCCCTGGAGAAGAACGGCAAGCCCTTCCTCTCCTCCATCCGGATGGGCCTCGGCTGGGAGCCCGCCGGGCGCGGCCGCAACATCGACCTCGACGCCTCCTGCCTCGCCTTCGACGCCAAGCGCGAGAAGCTGGACACCGCCTGGTTCATGAAGCTGGGCATCTTCAACGGCGCGGTGGTCCACTCCGGCGACAACCTGACCGGCGAGGGCGGCGGCGACGACGAGTCGATCACCGTGCACCTCAACGGCCTGCCGCCGGAGGTCTGCGGCCTGGTCTTCGTCGTGAACTCCTTCTCCGGGCAGAAGTTCACCGAGGTCAAGAACGCCTACTGCCGCCTGGTCGACGCCGCCACCAACCAGGAGCTGGTCCGCTTCGACCTGACCCACTCCGAGGCCCGCACCGGCGTGGTGATGTGCAAGCTGGTCCGCCAGTACTCGGGCGAGTGGGTGATGACCGCGATCGGCGAGTACGTCGACGCCAAGACCGCCCGCGCCATGGTCAAGCCGGCCGCCGCGATGCTCTGAGCGGACGGCGCCCCGCGCGGGGCCGCACAGACCCCCCGCACGGCCCGCACCGGGGCCCGGCAGTCCGCCGGGCCCCGGCCGCGTCCGCTCACTCCTCGATCGCCCCGCCGATCCGCCGCAGGTGCTGCCGGAAGCTGTACTCCGGGTCGGCGGCGCGGCGCTCCAGGTACTCGTCGAACGCGGTCTGCCGGCGCAGCGTGTCGCCCGAGCGGATCCGCTCCGCCTGCGCGCGCTCGGTGCGGGCGATGCCGGCCGCGGTCTCCAGCACCTCGTCCAGCCGCTCGGCGGGGACGAACAGCACCCCGTCGGCGTCCGCGAACACCACGTCCCCGGCGCCCACCAGGTGCGGCCCGAACCTGGCGGTGCGCAGCGCCTCCGGCTCCCGGCCGTCCAGCCGCATCGGCCCGAGCGGGAGGCTGCCGTAGCTGAACACCGGCAGCCCGATCTCCACCAGCTCCGGGGTGTCCCGGTGCAGTCCCCACACCACCACCCCGGCGGCCCCGGCGGCCCGCGCCTCCAGCACGGCGAGGTCCCCGATGCACGCCTCGTCGAGCCGCCCGCCGTTGTCGATCACCACGACGTCCCCGGGCCCGGCCGCGCCGTAGGCCTCCAGGAACACGTCCACGCTCCCGTAGTGCCGCACCGGCAGCACCCGCCCGGCGACCCGGCTCCCCGGCACCACCGCCGCCACCCCGGCCGGGGCCGCCCGCAGCTCCACTGCGAGCCGCACGCACGCGTCCGCCACCAGCGGCGTCGACAGCTCCGCGAACCTCTTCAGCACCACGCCAACTCCTCCCTGCCACCCCAGAGTTCACCACCTCCGGACATCCTAGGACGACCCCGCTCACCCCATCGGGTGAAAACGCACGACGGCCCGCGCCCTCCGGTGGAGGGGGCGGGCCGTCGTGGCGGCGCGCGGACGTCAGCCGCGGGTGGCCATGGCGCGCAGGAAGAAGGTGAGGTTGGCCGGGCGCTCGGCGAGGCGGCGCATGAAGTAGCCGTACCACTCCTGGCCGTAGGGGAGGTAGACACGCATGGTGTTGCCCTCGCCGGCCAGGCGCAGCTGCTCCTCGGGGCGGATGCCGAACAGCATCTGGTACTCGAAGGAGTCGCGCTTGCGGCCGTTCCACTGGGCCAGCTGCCCGGCGATCTTGATCATGTTGGGGTCGTGCGAGGCGATCATCGGGTAGCCCTCGCCGGCCATCAGGATCTTGAGCGCGCGGACGTACGCGAGGTCGACCTCGTGCTTGCCCTGGAAGGCGACCGACTCGGGCTCCTTGTAGGCGCCCTTGCACAGGCGCACGCGCGAACCGGCGCCGGAGAACTCGCGGCAGTCGTCCTCGGTGCGGCGCAGGTAGGCCTGGAGGACGACGCCCAGCCAGGGGAAGTCCTCACGCAGCTCGCGGGCGATGGCGAGGGTGGAGTCGGTGGTGGTGTGGTCCTCCATGTCGAGGGTCACCGTGGTGCCGGCCGCGGCGGCGGCCTCGCAGATCCGGCGGGCGTTCTCCAGGGCGATCTTCTCGCCGTCCACCGGGAGGAACTGGCCGACGGCCGAGAGCTTGACCGAGACCTCGGCGCCGGCGGCCAGGCCGGTCTCCTTGAGCGCCTTCAGCAGGTGCTCGTAGGCCTCGGCGGTGCCGGCGGCCTGGGCGGCGTCGCGGGTGTCCTCCCCGAGGTGGTCCAGGGTGACCTTGCGGCCGGTGGCGACGAGGTCGTCGCAGGAGGTGACCGCGTCGTCGAGGGCCTCGCCGGCGACGAAGCGCTCGACTATCGCGTGGGTCGGCGGGAACTTCTCGACGACGGTGCGGACCTGCGCGGAGCGGGAGGCCGCGAGGAGGGCGGAACGGAGCATCGTGACTCCTGGTACTGGTGCTTCCAAGGGTGGCAGAAAGGACGGGCGGCGGACCGGAGGGGTGGTCGGTCCGCCGCCCGTGGGGACGCCCGGTCGCGGGACCGGGGCGTCGGGGACCAAGAGGTCCGGGCACTCAGCCCATGTGCGGGTAGCGGTAGTCCGTCGGCGGGACGAAGGTCTCCTTGACCGAGCGGGTCGAGGTCCAACGGGCCAGGTTCTGCTTGGCACCGGCCTTGTCGTTGGTGCCCGAGGCCCGGGCGCCGCCGAACGGCTGCTGGCCGACGACCGCACCGGTGGGCTTGTCGTTGATGTAGAAGTTGCCGGCGGCGTTGCGCAGCTTGAGCATCGCGTGCTGCACGGCCTCGCGGTCCTGGGAGATGATCGCGCCGGTCAGGGCGTAGGCCGACACCGACTCCATCTGGGTCAGCATCTCCTCGTACTTCTCGTCCTCGTAGACGTACACGGCCAGGACCGGGCCGAAGTACTCGTCGCGGAAGTACTCGCTCGCCGGGTCCTCGCAGACCAGGACGGTCGGGCGGACGAAGTAGCCGACCGAGTCGTCGTAGGTGCCGCCGGCCAGGACCTCGACCTGCGGGTCGGCCTGGGCGCGGTCGATGGCGGCCTTGTTCTTGGCGAACGCGCGGTCGTCGATGACGGCCGACATGAAGTTCGACAGGTCGCTGACGTCGCCCATGGTGAGGCCGTCGACCTCGTCGCGGAACTCGTCCTTCAGCTCGGCCCAGATCGAGGCCGGCACGTAGGCACGGGACAGGGCGGAACACTTCTGGCCCTGGAACTCGAAGGCGCCGCGGGTCATCGCGGTCCTCAGCACGGCCCTGTCGGCGGACGGGTGGGCGACCAGGAAGTCCTTGCCGCCGGTCTCGCCGACGATCCGCGGGTAGGTGCGGTAGCCGGAGATGTTGTTGCCGACCTCGCGCCACAGGTGCTGGAAGGTGGCGGTGGAGCCGGTGAAGTGGATGCCGGCCAGCGCCGGGTGCTTCAGCGCCACGGCGGAGACGTCCAGGCCGTCACCGGTCACCATGTTGATGACGCCCTTGGGCAGGCCGGCGGCCTCCAGCAGCTGCATCAGCAGGTGCGCGGCGAACTGCTGGGTCGGCGACGGCTTCCACAGCACCACGTTGCCCATCAGCGCCGGCGCGGTCGGCAGGTTGCCGGCGATGGCGGTGAAGTTGAACGGGGTGATCGCGTAGACGAAGCCCTCCAGCGGGCGGTGGTCGCTGCGGTTCCACACGCCGTCCGAGGAGATCGGCTGCTCGGCCATGATCTGGCGGGCGAAGTGCACGTTGAAGCGCAGGAAGTCGACCAGCTCGCAGGGGGTGTCGATCTCGGCCTGCTGCGCGGTCTTGGACTGGCCGAGCATGGTGGCGGCGGCCAGCGTCTCGCGCCAGGGGCCGGCCAGCAGGTCGGCGGCGCGCAGGAAGATCGCGGCGCGGGAGTCGAAGGAGAGCGCCTGCCAGGCCGGAGCAGCGGCCAGGGCAGCGTCGATCGCGTCCTGCGCGTCCGCCTGGGTGGCGTTGCGCAGGGTGCCGAGCCTCGCCGCGTGGTTGTGCGGCTGGACGACGTGGAACTCGGTGCCGCCGCCCATCCGGCGCTCACCGTTGATCGTCATGGTCAGCTGGACCGGCTCCTGGCCGCCCAGCTCCTTCAGCTTGGCCTCCAGACGGGCCCGTTCCGGGCTGCCCGGGGCGTAGCTGTGGACCGGCTCGTTCACCGGCGCGGGGACCTGGGTCACAGCGTCCATGAGCGCACGCTCTCCTTCGTTCTTGCGGGGGATGCCGACGCGGGTCGCACGACGGCCACAGGACGAACGCTATTCCTGCACCGGGGCCCGCTTGATTGGCCGGACGGCTAAAATCATTCGCATGGTGTTGTCCAGGTGGATGAACGGAGCCTCCGTCCGGGTGAACAGCCGCCCCGCGGGGCTCTCCCGGGAGCACCCGGCGCCTCCCCCGCGGGAGACCCGGTGACCACCCCCGGCCTCCCGCTGCGGCAGCTGCTGATGTCCCTGGGCGAGCCGCTGGTCGAGCTCCAGGCCGCCCCGAACGGGCTCGACGTCCCGGTCCGCGACGTCGCCATCCTGGACCCCGAGGACACGCCCGCCGCCGCCGCCGGCGAACTCGTGCTCGCCATCGGCGCCCGCGGCCGGGCCGCCCTCCCGGCGCTGCGCGCGGCCGGCCGGGCCGGCGCCGCCGCGGTGGCCGTCAAGCTGGACGCCCCCGGCCAGGCCGACGCGCTGCGCGAGGCCGCCACCGAGGCGGGCGTGGCGCTGCTCTCGGTCCGCCGGGAGACCCGCTGGGAGCACCTGGACTCGCTGGTCCGCGCGATCATCGCCGGCCCGGACGCCCCGGACTCGCCGGGCGGCGCCGAGCACAACGCGGGCGACCTCTTCTCGCTCGCCCAGACCGTCGCCGTGCTCACCAACGGCATCGTCTCGATCGAGGACACCTCCAGCCGGGTGCTCGCCTACTCCCGCTCCTCCGACTCCGACGAGGTCGACGACCTGCGGCGGCTCTCCATCCTCGGCTGGCAGGGCCCCGAGCCGTACCTGTCCAAGCTCCGCGAGTGGGGCGTCTTCCAGCACCTGCGCACCTCGGACACCGCCATCGCGGTCGACCCGCACCCCGAGCTCGGGCTGCGGCGCCGGCTGGCGATCGGCATCCGGGCCGGCGCGCAGCCGCTCGGCACCATCTGGGTGCAGGAGGGCTCCCAGCCACTGGCGCCGCTCGCCGAGCAGTCGCTGGTCGGCGCGGCCCGGGTCGCCGCCGCCCAGCTGGTGCGCCGGCGCCGGGAGCTGTCGGCGGACGTCCGGCTGACCCGGACCCTGTTCACCGGTCTGCTGGAGGGCTCCACCGGCCCGCAGTCGCTGGCCACCCACCTGGGCCTGGACGTGCGCCGCCCGGCCACCGTGCTGGCGTACAGCGCGGGCAGCACCGAGCAGCTGACCCGGGCCGAGGTGACCGGTCTGATCTCGGTGCACACCGCGGCCCGGCACCGCGCCGCGCTGCTCGCGCCGATCGACTCCCGGGTCTACGTGCTGCTGCCGGAGCTGCCCGCCAACCTGCCGATGGCCACCGTGCGCGGCTGGGCGCAGGAGGTGGTCGGGGCGGCCCGGGACCACCTGGGCGTCCCGCTGCGCGCGGCGATCGGCTCGACGGTGGACGGCCTCGCCCGGGTGCCCGAGTCCCGGGCGCAGGCGGACCGGATCCTGGACGCAATGGGCCGCGGCGGCGTGGAGCTGGAGGTCGCGGCGCTGATCGACGTCCAGGCGGAGGTGCTGGTCAGCGAGATGCTGGCGCTGCTCCAGGAGCGCGGCGGCCTGCGCGACCCCCGGCTCACCGCGCTCAGCGAGTACGACCGGCGGCACGGCACCCGGCTCGCCGAGTCGGTGCTGGCCTGGCTGGACGCGCTCGGCGAGGTCCGGGTCGCGGCGGACGCCCTGCACATCCACCCCAACACGCTGCGCTACCGGGTCCGCCGGGCCGAGCAGCTGACCGGCATCGACCTGGCCCAGCCGCAGCAGCGGCTGCTGGCCATGCTCCAGCTGCGGCTGCCCGCCGACGGCTGAGGCCCGCGCCCACGGCCCCGGGCGGTCCCGGCCGGACGAAGGGCGGCCGCGGCGGCCGGACGTGCGGGAGGGGCCCGTTCCGGGGAACGGACCCCTCCCACTCAGCCGCGCTCAGCTCACTGGCCGTAGCCCTGGCCGCGCTTGTGCTCGTTCAGGCGGTGCCACGGGCCGGTGATGGCCAGCTGGATGCCCGGGGTCTGGATGTTGGCGAACAGGGTCTTGCCGTCGTCCGAGAAGGTGACGCCGGTGAACTCGCTGAACTCGGGCTTCTCGGCGGTGCCGATGTTGAGCTCGTTGCGGGCGATCGGGAAGGTCAGGCCCTCGTCGGTGGCGCCGAACAGGTGCGAGACACCGTCGCCGTCCTCGGCGATCACGATGCCGCCGTAGGGCGAGACGGTGATGTTGTCCGGGCCGTCGAAGTTGTCGTGGTCGCCCCAGACGTCGGTGTTGACGCCCAGCAGGACCTTCAGGGTGATGGTGCGGCGGGCCGGGTTGTAGAACCAGACCTGGCCGTCGTGGGCGGCACCGGGGCTCTCCGAGCGGGCGTAGCTGGAGACGAAGTAGAAGCCGCCGTCACCCCACCACATGCCCTCCAGCTTGCGGGCGCGGGAGACCTCGCCCTCCTTGAACTGCTTGCGGACGGAGACGGTCCTGGCGTCGCGGTCCTGGACCTTCACCCAGTCCACGCCGTAGGTGGTGCCGACCGCGGTGGCGCGGGACAGGTCGTCGATGAACTTGCCCTGCGAGTCGAAGACCTTGAAGGCCTCCAGCACACCGGCGTCGGCGGCCAGCTTGCGCAGCTGGTAGCGGCCGTGCTTGAAGCCGGCCGGCGGGGTCCAGCGGAAGAGCAGGCCGTTCGGGTTGGAGGCGTCCTCGGTCAGGTAGACCTGGCCGCGCTTCGGGTCGACGACGACGGCCTCGTGGGCGTAGCGGCCGAACGCCTTGACCGGCTGCGGGTCGCGGTTGTAGTCGTCGTCGAACGGGTCGACCTCGAAGATGTAGCCGTGGTCCTTGGTGAAGCCGTTCTTGCCGGCCTTGTCCTCGGTCTCCTCGCCGGACAGCCAGGTGCCCCACGGGGTGATGCCACCGGCGCAGTTGGTGGCGGTGCCGGCGATGCCGACCCACTGCTCGACCTTGCCGTTGGCCTTGGCGTGCACGATGGTGCAGCCGCCGGCCGCGCCCGGGTCGTAGACGTGGCCCTCGGTCAGCGGCACCGGGTGCGGCCAGTTGGCGCGGGCGCCGGAGAGCTCGTGGTTGACGACCAGCAGGTTGCCGCCGCGCTCGTCCTCGAACGCCGAGGTGCCGTCGTGGTTGCTCGGGGTGAACTCGCCGGTGCGCAGCTTGGTGACGCCGGCGCGGTTCACGACCTTGTACTTGAAGCCCTTGGGCAGGGCGAGCAGGCCCTCCTTGTCGGCGACCAGCGGGCCGTAGCCGACGGCGACGCGCTCGGCCGCGGCGGCCTCGGCGACCGGAGCCTCGCCACCGGCCGGGGCGGCGATCGCGCCCGGCGCGGTGGCCAGGGCCTCGGCGCTGCCGGCGATCAGAACACCGGCCCCGACGATGGTGGAACGGTTGACGAAGTCCCGGCGGGACAGCGACATGGCAGTCACTCCTGAGGGGTGGGCCGCCGACCGGGACGGGTCCCGGTACGTGGCGTGCGAGGTGTCGAGGCTGGACGTCGACGCCCAGAGACTCCGCCCGTCCGGTGAACAACCGGTGACGCGGACACCTCGTCAGGGTGGTCATTTGCCGACCTTATGCAAACCCGTGACTCACCTTTTGCCTGGTCACCACAGGTCACACCGCAGGTCCGGCCACCGTCACCCAGTGTTCGGCGGCCGACGACCCGTCAGCCCGGACCGGGCCGGACCAGGCCGGGGCGCGGCGGCCGGAGCACGGCTCAGCGACCGGCCCGGGCGGTCCGCCACTGCTCCCAGGCGGCCAGCCAGAGCTGCTCGCACATCCGGTGCTCGCCGCGCTCCCCGCGCCGCACCCGCGCCCAGGCCCACTGCGCGGGCAGGCTGGCCACCTCGCTGGCGAACACCGCGTACCGGATCGACTCCTCCACCGCGGCCTCGCCGTCCGGCGTGCCCACCACCCAGTGCGTCAACTGCGATAGCCTGCCCAGCTGTTCCACGAGCGAGCCGACCGCCTCGACCGCCTCCGTCCGGGTCTCCGAGGCGAGCCGCACCTGCTGGCGCACCGCCGCCTCCCAGCGCAGCGCACCCGCCTCCGCCCGCGCACCCCGGGGCGGCCGCGGCGGGCGCCCCGAGCGCAGCCGGGCCTCGACCGCGGCGGCCTCGCCGATCCCGTGCGCGATCACCGCCCGGTGCGCCTCCAGGCCGACGACCGGGGCGAGTTCGCGCTGCTCCACCGGCACCGGCCGGCCGCGCCGGACCGCCAGCTCGCGCAGCAGCGCGGTGCGCCCGCTCAGGCAGCGCTCGTGGTCCCGGATCCGCGCCAGTTCGACGCGGCCCGGCGGCACCCCGCGCCCGCAGACCGTCACGGTGAGCCCGTCCACCCGGAACCGGCCGGCCCAGACCGGTTCCGCGTCGCTGATCGGCCGGCAGCCGGGCAGCGCCGCGCCGGACCACAGACCGCGCCGGTCCTCGTGCACCTCGACGGCCCGCGACTCGCCGTCCACGGTGATCCACTCGCGCAGCGCCCGCACCCGGCCGGGGGTGTCGCCCTCGTCGACGCCGAGCTGCTCGTAGACCCGGTCCCGCTCGTCCTCGACGACGTCCTCCAGTTCGGGCAGCTGCTCGTAGCGGTCGGCGCCGGGCCCGTGGGTGCGCACCAGGACGTACGGGCCGTCCGGCGTCGTCCAGTCCCCGAAGCCGACCTCGACCCAGCAGGGGCCGGCCGGCGGGACGGCGAGGAGGGCGGGCCCGGTCCCCGTCCGCCCGGACGCCGGTGCTCCGGCGGCGAGCGGTCCGGCGCCGGGCAGCCCGGTGCCCACGACCCCGCCCTCCGTCCCGAAGGCCACCAGCGCGCCGCCGCCGAGGCCCGGCACGGGCGCGACCCCGTAGAGCGGGAAGCCGGTCGCGGCGAGGCCCCGGCGGGCGAGGTCCTCCTGCCCGGCGAGGAACTCCTCCAGGTCGCCGGGCGGGCACGCCTCCGGACGGCCGTCCGGGCGCTCTCCCGGGCGTCCGTCCGGGCGTCCGTGCGGGTCCACCGTCCCCGCGCCGTCCCCGAACCGGCCGTCCCGGCCCCCTCCGCTCGCCCGCGTCATCCCGCGCCGCACCCCCTGCCCTCGCCGTCCTCACCGTGCCGTCGACACCCGGCAACGATACGTGGCCCGACCTATCGGGTCATCAGGCCCCGTGGGGGCCGGGCGGATCGGGGCCGGGAAGCCGCGGCACCCCGCCGGACGGCCCCCTCCGGGGCGCGGCTGTCGGTGCCCCTCCCTACGCTGGCGGGCATGACCGCAACCCCGGAGTTCCCCGCCCGGCTCAGCATCGTCACGCTCGGCGTGACCGACCTGGAGCACAGCGCCCGCTTCTACGAGGCGCTCGGCTGGCGCCGCTCCCCGGCCTCCAGCCCGTCGATCGTCTGGTTCCGCACCGCCGACTCGGTGCTCGGTCTCTTCCCGCACGAGGCACTGGCCGCCGACGCGGGCGTGCCGGCCGGCGGCGAGCCGGTCTTCCGCGGCGTCACCCTGGCCGTGAACCTGGAGTCGCAGGCCCTGGTGGACGCCGCGCTGGAGCGGGCGGTGGCGGCCGGCGCCGTCGTCGTCAAGCCGCCGGCGCCGACCGACTGGGGCGGCTACTCCGGCTACTTCGAGGACCCGGACGGCCACCTCTGGGAGCTGGCCCACAACCCGTTCTTCCCCTTCACCGAGGACGGCTCGCTCGACCTGCCCCGCTGAGGCCCGGACCGGCAGCCCGCCGGGGCCGCGCTCCGGTCCGGGCCCGGGAGCTCAGCCCTGCGAGCGCGCCTTGAACGCCGCCTTGCGGGCCTCCTTGGCCACCGCCCGGTCCGGGTGCAGCTCGCCGACCGCCTCCAGCACGTCCGCCGTGTACGGGTGCTCGACCCGCCACAGCTCGCCGAAGTAGCCGGACGGCTCGTCGGTCACCGGCAGTTCGGCGACCAGCTCGCGCAGCTGGTCCGGATCGCCGCCGGTGTCCAGCAGCTGGGCGGCGAAGGCGTCGACGACCGTCCACAGCGCCACCGTCCGGTCCGGCGCGGGCACGTCGGACGCACCGAGCGAGACCAGCCAGGCGCGCGCGCCGCCGCCCAGCTCCGGATCGTCCAGCACCTCCCGGACGGCCGGCTCGGCGGGCGCGCCGAGCAGGGTCAGCGCGGAGTGGCAGAGCATCCGCCGCATCGGCGCGTACGCGTCGGACCCGCGCGCCGCCGCGAGCAGCTCGCGCGCCGCCGCCACCGGCTCCCGGCCGGCGGTCCAGACCCGCAGCTCCTCCTCGGGCAGCACGTTGGCGGCCTCGCTGACCCCGCGGAGCAGCTCGGCCGCGTCGCCCCGGGCCAGGTCGCCCACCAGCGGCGCGTCGTAACCGTCCTCCAGCAGCCACTGCCGGATGCCGTACTGGCCGAGCGGGGTGAGCCGGACCAGCCCGAACCGGGCGGACTCCGCCTCGTCGAGCTCGGCCGGCTCGGCGTGCCCGCCGTGCCCCTCGTGCTCCCCGTCCTCCTCCTCGTCGAAGAGCTCGGGGTCGATCGGCCGGTACTCCAGCAGACCCAGCTCGGCGAGGTCCCCCAGCATCGGGTCCAGGGCGACCATCACGTCGGTGATGTCGCCGAGCAGCTCGTCGTTCGGCTCCTCGCCCTCCGGGACCACCAGCAGCGCCGCCAGCACACCCAGCGGAACCGTCTCGTTGCCCGGCTCGGCGAACGCCGTCGTCTCGTACAGCACCTGGAGCGCCTCGTCGAGCAGCTCGGCGGCCTCGTCGCGGGCCTCCTCGACCTCGCTGAGGGCGTCCTCGTCCTCCTCCGCGCCGTCCTGCGCACCGGGCTCCGGCTCCGGGGAGTCGGCCTCCACGGCCAGCTCCCGGACGATCCCGGCGGCCGTCAGCCACAGCTCCAGAACGGTCTCGGCGTCCCCCTCCTCGGCCGGCTCCAGGTCCGGGCCGGGGATCGCGACGTGCTCGCCGGCCACGGTGGTGCCGATCTCGACGAGGTCCAGGTCGCAGGCCAGCGACCAGGCCCGCATCGCCTCGACCACCGCCTCCTCCGGGGTCTCCCCCTCCTCGGGGGCCAGACCCAGCAGCCGGGCCGCCGGGACCCGGTCCGGGCCGGTGAGGTCGCCGAACTCGTCCACCGCGCGGTGCGGGGCCGCCCAGCGGGCCAGCTTCAGCGCCCACCCGAACATCGGGACGGCCTTGGCCTGCCCGGCCAGCTCCTGCTCGGACGGCAGCGCGACCGGCGGCACCAGCACGGCCGCGTCGTCGAGGTCCTCGTCGTCCAGCCCGTGGGCGGCGAACGCCCCGTACAGGTCCTGCAGCTCCAGGTCGGCCGGCAGCACCGCGCCCTCGACCGGCGTGCCCGCCGCCGGCGTGCCGGCGTTCCTACGACGTCGTGCGGCCATCGTTGCGCGTTCTCCCTACGCCGAGCGGTCAGCCGGGCCGGGCCGCGGGGATCACCTCCGCGTTACCGGTCCACCACCTCAGCGTATAGGCCGGGCACCCCCGACGCCCGGCCTCCAGGGGCGCGCGCCGCAACCGTGCGCCCACCCCTTATCCTTCGAAGTCGGTACCGCGCACAACCCCGCGCGCGCCGACGGGCAACGTAGCCCCGCCCTCCTGCCGCCATCGGGCAGGAAGGACCCCTTCAGCTCACCCGCTCCACCAGGGAGCCCGCACCGAGGCCACCACCACAGCGCCGCCAGGACGGGCGCGCCGGCACACCCCGCCGACCCCGGTGGGGCCCGGCCACAGGAGACCCCTGCCATGGCGGACCTCTCCCCCGCCGGCTCCGGCCTGCGCACCGCGCAGCTCGACGGACGCCGACTGTCGGAGGCCCTGCTTCCCCTGGAGCTCGCGCCGCGCGCCCAGCTCCGGCTCGCCGCGATCAGCCGCTGGAACGCGCTGCGCGGCGTCCGCGTCGGCCTCGTCGCCGCCGCCCTCCTCCTCATGCTGATCGGCGCCAACCTGGCCACGCCGATCTACCCGATGCTCCAGCAGCGCCTCGGGCTCGGCCCGCTCGACACCACGATCCTCTTCACGATCTACGTGTTCGCGCTGGTACCGGTCCTGGCCGTGGTCGGCCACTGGTCCGACCACCTCGGCCGGCGCGCGCTGATCCTGCCCGCCGTCGCCCTCGCCGCCGCGGGCGACGTGGTGTTCGCCACCTCCGGCGGCTTCTGGCAACTGGCCGCCGGCCGGGCCGTCCAGGGCATCGCCGTCGGCCTGTCCACCGGCGCCGCCGGGGCCGCCCTCGGCGACCTCATGCCCGACCGCCCCACCCTGGCCGCCAAGATCACCCTGGCGTGCTCGGCGGGCGGCGTCGCGCTCGGCCCGGTGGTCGGCGCCCTGCTGGCCGGCGGCACCGACCCGCTGATCACCCCGTTCCTGCTGCACGCCATCGCCCTGCTGGCACTGTGCGTGCCGCTGGCCCTGGTCCACCCCCGGATGCCCGGCCGCAACCGCCCACCGGCCTCCCCGCCGCGCATCACCACCCCGGCCCACCTGCGCCCGCAGCGCCTGCGGCTGCCCTGCACCGGCCGCCGCGAGTTCCTGCTGGCCGCCGGCGCCGGCTTCGTCTCGTACGGCGTCTTCGGCGTCTACCTGGCCCTCGCCCCGGCCTTCTCGGCCAAGCTGCTGCACACCGACTCGCACCTGACCGGCGCGGTCGTGGCCGCGCTGCTGCTCGGCTCCTCGGCCGCGGCGCAGCTGACCGTCCCGCCGACCACCGACCGGGTGGTGATCGCGCTCGGCATGGCCGGCCTGGCCACCGGCCTCGGCCTGGTCGTCACCGCCCAGTACACCGGCACCCCGGCGCTGCTCTTCATCGGCAGCGTCCTCGGCGGCGTCTGCCAGGGCGTGGCCTTCCGGTCGCTCTTCACCACCGCCGTCGCGGCGATGGACCCGGAGCGCCGGGGCTCCGAGCTGAGCTCCCTGTGGATCATCGTCTACCTGGGCAGCTCCGCCCCGATCATCGCGGTCGGCGCCCTCGTCCAGGCCTACGGTCTGCTCCCCGCCGTGAGCGGCTTCGCCCTCGTGGCAGCCGCCCTCTGCACCGCCCTCGCGATCGCCGTCGCCCGCACCCCGAAGCGTGCCTGACCCCGTCGAACACCGAACGCCGCTGCCCGGGACTCCTGCGGGAGTCCCGGGCAGCGGCGTTCGCGCGCATCATCCGCTTCGTCGAGAAGCTCTCCCGCCGTCCCCACCGTCCACCCCCCGGCGGCGGGTGCCCGCCCCTCGTCGCCGGTCCCGACGGTGCGGAGGAGGCTGACGGTCTCCGCCCCGCCCCCGGGACGCGCGGAACGCCGCTGCCGCGCGGACCCCTCGGTTCGCGCGGCAGCGGGTCGACGACCGGCTCAGGGCCTCAGACGTTGAAGCCCAGGGCGCGGAGCTGGTCGCGGCCGTCGTCGGTGATCTTGTCCGGGCCCCACGGGGGCATCCAGACCCAGTTGATGCGCAGGTCCTGCACCAGGCCGTCGGTGGCGGACTTGGCCTGGTCCTCGATGACGTCGGTCAGCGGGCAGGCCGCCGAGGTGAGCGTCATGTCGATGGTGGCCACGTCGGACTCGTCGATGTGGACGCCGTAGATGAGGCCCAGGTTGACGACGTCGATGCCCAGTTCGGGGTCGACGACGTCCATCAGGGCCTCGGTCAGGTCCTCGACGGAAACGGTGCCGGCACTGGTGCCGACCGGGCCGGACGGGGTCTCCTCCGCGGTGGAGGCGGTCTCGTCGGTCATGGTGGTCTGTCCTCCTCTGCGGGGTCAGTCGGTGACGGGGGGGTGCTCGGCGAGGGCCTTGGCGGTGGCGTCCTTCCAGGCCATCCAGCTGAGCAGGGCGCACTTGACCCGGGCCGGGTACTTGGAGACGCCGGCGAACGCGACCGCGTCCTCCAGCACCTCCTCGTCGCCCTCGGCCTGGCCCTTGCTCTGCATCAGCTCCAGGAAGGCCTCCTGGACCGCCTGCGCCTCGCCCACGGTCCTGCCGACCACCAGGTCGTTCAGCACCGAGGCGCTGGCCTGGCTGATCGAACAGCCCTGGGACTCGTAGGACACGTCGGCCACCGTGGCGCCGTCGAGCTTCACCCGCAGGGTGATCTCGTCGCCGCACGTCGGGTTGACGTGGTGCACCTCGGCGTCACCGTCGCGCAGCCCCTTGCCGTGCGGATTGCGGTAGTGGTCCAGGATGATGTCCTGGTACATCGAGTCGAGCTTCATGTCGCGTGCCCCGTCCCTCAGCCGAAGAAGTTCCGGACGTGGTGCAGGCCGTCGATGAGCGCGTCGACCTCGCCCGGCGTCGAGTACAGGTAGAACGACGCCCGTGTGGTCGCGGGAATTCCGTACCGCAGGCAGACCGGCCGCGCGCAGTGGTGGCCGACGCGCACGGCGATGCCCTGCTCGTCGAGCACCTGACCCACGTCGTGCGGGTGGATGTCCCCCAGTGTGAAGGAGATCGCCGCGCCGCGGTCGACGGCCGTGCGCGGGCCGATGATCCGCAGGTCCGGGACCTCCAGCAGCCGCTCCACCGCGTACTCGGTGATGGCGTGCTCGTGGGCGGCGATCCGGTCCATGCCGACGGACGACAGGTAGTCGATGGCCGCGCCCAGCCCGACCGCCTGGGCGATCGGCGGGGTGCCGGCCTCGAACTTGTGCGGCGCCGGGGCGTAGGTGGACGAGCCCATGGTGACGGTCTCGATCATCTCGCCGCCGCCGAGGAACGGCGGGAGGTCCTCCAGCAGCTCCTGGCGGCCCCAGAGCACGCCGATGCCGGTCGGGGCCAGCATCTTGTGGCCGGTGAAGGCGACGAAGTCGGCCTCCAGCGCCTGCACGTCCAGCACCATGTGCGGCGCCGCCTGCGAGGCGTCGATCACGACCAGCGCGCCGACCGACTGGGCCTTGCGGACGATCGCCTCGACCGGGTTGACGGTGCCGAGCAGGTTGGAGACGAGCGTGAAGGAGACGACCTTGGTCCTCTCGGTGATCAGCTCGTCGATGTTCGACAGGTCGAGCCGGCCCTCGTCGGTCAGCCCGAACCACTTCAGCTTCGCGCCGGTGCGCTGCGAGAGCAGCTGCCACGGGACGATGTTGGAGTGGTGCTCCATCTCCGTGATGACGATCTCGGACTCGGCGTCCACCCGGTACGGCTCGTCCGCCCAGGTCAGCATGTTGGCGACCAGGTTGAGCGACTCCGAGGCGTTCTTGGTGAAGACCACCTCGTTGCGGCTCGGCGCGTTGACGAACGCCGCGACCTTGTCCCGGGCGCCCTCGTACAGCGCCGTGGCCTCCTCGGCGAGCACGTGCACGCCGCGGTGGACGTTGGCGTTGTGCCGCTCGTAGTAGGCGTTCAGGGCTTCGAGGACCTGACGGGGCTTCTGCGAGGTCGCCGCGTTGTCCAGGTAGACCAGCGGCTTGTCGTCGTGCAGCAGACGCTGCAGGACCGGGAAGTCCTTGCGGATCGCGTCGGTGTCGAGCAGTCCCGGCAGGACCGCCGACTCGTGCGTACGGGTCACTCGGACGCGCCACCCTTCACGTAGGACTCGTAGCCCTCCGCCTCCAGCTTGTCGGCCAGCTCGGCGCCGCCGGACTCGACGATGCGGCCGCCCGCGAAGACGTGGACGTGGTCGGGCTTGATGTACCGCAGGATGCGGGTGTAGTGGGTGACCAGCAGGGTGCCCACCTCACCGGTCGAGCGGACGCGGTTGATGCCCTCGGAGACGATCCGCAGCGCGTCGACGTCCAGGCCCGAGTCGGTCTCGTCGAGGACCGCGATCTTCGGCTTGAGCAGCTCCAGCTGGAGGATCTCGTGGCGCTTCTTCTCACCGCCGGAGAAGCCCTCGTTGACGTTGCGCTCGGCGAAGGCCGGGTCCATCTGGAGGGCGGCCATCGCCTCCTTGACCTCCTTCACCCACAGACGCAGCTTGGGGGCCTCGCCGCGGACGGCGGTGGCGGCGGTGCGCAGGAAGTTGGAGACCGAGACGCCGGGGACCTCGACCGGGTACTGCATCGCCAGGAAGACGCCGGCCCGGGCGCGCTCGTCGACGGACATCTCCAGGACGTCCTCGCCGTCCAGCAGGACGGAGCCGCCGGTCACGGTGTACTTGGGGTGGCCGGCCAGCGAGTAGGCCAGGGTGGACTTGCCGGAGCCGTTCGGACCCATGATGGCGTGGGTCTCGCCCTGCTTCACGGTCAGGTCGACGCCCTTCAGGATCTCGCGCGGGCCGTTCTCGGCATCGACGGAGACGTGCAGGTCGCGGATTTCAAGGGTAGCCATGTGTACTCAGGACTCCTGGTTGACGGAGACGAGCACATCGTCCCCTTCGATCTTTACGGGGTAGACGGGGACCGGCCTGGTGGCGGGCAGGCCGGAGGGCTTGCCGGAGCGCAGGTCGAAGCTGGAGCCGTGCAGCCAGCACTCGATCATGCAGTCCTCGACCTCGCCCTCGGACAGCGAGACGTTCGCGTGCGAGCAGATGTCGTTGATCGCGAACACCCCCTCGTCGGTGCGGACGACGGCGACCGGGACGCCGTTGAGGTCGACGCGCTTGGGCACGTCCTCGGCCAGTTCGCTCAGCGCACAGGCGCGAAGGAAGCTCATGGGTGTCAGACCGCCGCTTCCAGCTCGGCCTCGATCTTCTCCATGAGGTGGTCCTGGATCTCGGCGACGCCGATCTGCTGGACCAGTTCGGCGAAGAAGCCGCGCACCACCAGGCGGCGGGCCTCGTCGGCCGGGATGCCGCGGGACTGCAGGTAGAACAGCTGCTCGTCGTCGAAGCGGCCGGTCGCGGAGGCGTGGCCGGCGCCGACGATCTCGCCGGTCTCGATCTCCAGGTTCGGCACCGAGTCGACCCGGGCACCGTCGGTGAGCACCAGGTTGCGGTTGAGCTCGTAGGTGTCGGTGCCCTCGGCGGCGGCGCGGATCAGCACGTCGCCGATCCACACGGCGTGCGCGTCCCGGCCCTGGAGCGCGCCCTTGTAGACCACGTTGGAGCGGCAGTGCGGGGTGTCGTGGTCGATGACCAGACGGTGCTCCAGGTGCTGGCCGGCGTCGGCGAAGTAGAGGCCGAACAGCTCGGCCTCGCCACCGGGCGCGGCGTAGTTCACGCGCGGGTGGAGCCGGACCACGTCGCCGCCGAAGGTGACGACGACGGACTTCAGCGAGGCGTCGCGGCCGACCAGCGCGGTCTGCTGGGCGGCGTGCACCGCGTCGCGGTCCCAGTCCTGGACCGAGACGAAGGTCAGCTTGGCGCCGTCGCCGAGCAGCAGCTCGACGTTGGCGGCGCGGGTGCCGGTGCCGGTGTGGCCCAGCACCACGACGGCCTCCGCGAACGGCTTGACGTCGACGACCACGTGGGCGAAGCGGACGCCGCCCTCGCCGTGCACGTCGATCCGGACCGGCTCGGTGAGCACCGTGTCCTTGGGCACGGTGACGACGAGCGCCTGCTCGAAGGCGCTGAACGCCTGCGCGGCGATCCGGTCGACCGGCTTGCCGGCCTTGCCCAGGCGGGCGTCGTCACGGCCGACGGTCTCGGCGGTGACGCCCTCGGGCAGGCTCAGTTCGATCTTGTCCTCGCCCTTCTCGGCGGAGGCGGCGGTGCCGTCGTGCAGGCCGCCGAGGCGGTGCATCGGCGTGAACCGCCAGTCCTCCTCGCGGCCGGTGGGCACCGGGAAGTCCGCGACGTCGAAGGACGGCTCGGCCGCGACGCGCGCGTCGATCGGCTGCTGGACGGTGGCCCGGCCGGTGCCGGGGCCGGCGAGCTGGGCGCCCGCCCCGGCCGTACCGACCTCGATCGAACCGGCGGTCGTGGAGCCGGTGGTGTTCTGGACGTCAGCCATGGCTGTCGTGGTGCTCTCTTCCTAGGAATGCGGTCCGGGTCTGCGTGCGGCCGGGAGGGTCAGCCGACGGAGCCCTCCATCTGCAGCTCGATCAGCCGGTTCAGCTCCAGCGCGTACTCCATCGGCAGCTCGCGCGCGATCGGCTCGACGAAGCCGCGGACGATCATCGCCATGGCCTCGAACTCGGTCATGCCGCGGCTCATCAGGTAGAAGAGCTGGTCCTCGCTGACCTTGGAGACGGTCGCCTCGTGGCCCATCGACACGTCGTCCTCGCGGACGTCCACGTACGGGTAGGTGTCCGAGCGGGAGATGGTGTCGACCAGCAGCGCGTCGCACAGGACGTTGGACTTGGCGCCCTTGGAGCCCTCGCCGATCTCGATCAGACCGCGGTAGGAGGTGCGGCCGCCGCCCCGGGCCACCGACTTGGAGACGATGTTGGAGGAGGTATTCGGCGCCATGTGGACCATCTTGGCCCCGGCGTCCTGGTGCTGGCCCTCACCCGCGAAGGCGATCGACAGGGTCTCGCCCTTGGCGTGCTCGCCCATCAGGTAGACGGCCGGGTACTTCATGGTCACCTTGGAGCCGATGTTGCCGTCGACCCACTCCATGGTCGCGCCCTCGTACGCCACGGCGCGCTTGGTGACCAGGTTGTAGACGTTGTTCGACCAGTTCTGGATCGTCGTGTAGCGGCAGCGGCCGCCCTTCTTGACGATGATCTCCACGACCGCCGAGTGCAGCGAGTCGGAGGAGTAGATCGGCGCGGTGCAGCCCTCGACGTAGTGGACGTAGGCGTCCTCGTCGACGATGATCAGCGTCCGCTCGAACTGGCCCATGTTCTCGGTGTTGATCCGGAAGTAGGCCTGGAGCGGGATGTCGACGTGGACACCCTTCGGCACGTAGATGAAGGACCCGCCCGACCAGACGGCCGTGTTCAGCGCGGCGAACTTGTTGTCGCCGACCGGGATGACGGTGCCGAAGTACTCCTTGAACAGCTCCGGGTGCTCGCGCAGCGCGGTGTCGGTGTCCAGGAAGATGACGCCCTGCTCCTCCAGGTCCTCACGGATCTGGTGGTAGACGACCTCGGACTCGTACTGGGCGGCGACACCGGCGACCAGGCGCTGCTTCTCCGCCTCGGGGATGCCGAGCTTGTCGTACGTCGCCTTGATGTCCGCCGGCAGGTCCTCCCAGGACTCGGCCTGCTTCTCGGTGGAGCGGACGAAGTACTTGATGTTGTCGAAGTCGATGCCGGTCAGGTCCGAACCCCAGGTCGGCATGGGCTTCTTGCCGAAGAGCTTGAGGCCCTTGAGGCGAAGGTCGAGCATCCACTCGGACTCGCTCTTCTTCGCCGAGATGTCGCGGACGACGTCCTCGCTGAGCCCGCGCTTGGCCTCGGCGCCGGCGACGTCCGGGTCGGCCCAGCCGTACTCGTAGTTGCCCAGGCCTTCGAGCTCGGGGTGCGAAACGGTGTCAGTCATGCGAGCTTCCTAACGCGCGGACGCTGAATCTTCGGTGGACGACGTACCGGCAGTCGGCGCGGCATCGGTGCCCCGGTCCCCGGCGGTGCGCAGGGCGGGCGACGATGCGGCACCGGGTGCCGGCACATAGGTGGTGCAGACCCCGTCGCCGTGGGCGATGGTGGCCAGCCGTTGCACATGGGTGCCCAGGAGCTGCGAGAAGACCTCGGTCTCCGCCTCGCAGAGCTGGGGGAACTGCTCGGCGATGTGCGCGACCGGGCAGTGGTGCTGGCAGAGCTGGGCGCCCGCCGGGGCCTTCGCCGCGGCCGACGGGACCCGCCGCACCGTGGCAGCGTACCCGTCCGCGCTCAGCGCCCGGGCGAGTGCCTCGGTGCGCTCCGCCGCGCCGGCGGACCGCAGGGCCTCCAGGTACTTCTCCGCCTGGCGGCCGAACCGGGCCCGGGCGAAGGCGGCGACCGCCTCCTCCCCCGCCTTGCCGCCGCCGACCGAGTCGGAGATCCAGCGCAGGGCGTCGGCGGCCAGCTGGTCGTACGCCTGGTAGAAGGCGTCCCGGCCGCCGTCGGTGAGGGCGAAGAGCCTGGCCGGACGGCCCCGGCCGCGGCTGCCGTAGACCCGCTGTTCGCGGGACTCCACCAGGCCGGCGGCGGTCAGTCCGTCCAGGTGACGGCGGACGGCGGCGGCGGTGAGGCCGAGTCGGCTCGCCAGGTCTGCGGCGGAGGAGGGGCCGTGGTCCAGGATGGACCGGGCGACCCGGTCCCGGGTGGCCCGGTGGCCGTCCAGCAGCACCTCGGCAGCCGTCGCGGGCACGGCGCAGCCGGGGGCCGACTCGGCCTCCTGCCGCGGGATGTGCTCGCGCATGTTTTTCACAACACCAGTGTTGCGTAATTGCTTCCGGCAGGACAAGCCGTGACGGACCCCTCACCCGTGTCATCTGTCACGCAGGTTAGCCTTACCTGACCTGCGGATTAAGTGATCAAGCCCAGTGTGCGAACGGCCCGTTGGACCCTCTTAGACTCCCCGTATGCAATCCGAACCCGCGGTCCGGATCACCGGGCTGGTCAAGCGCTACGGCGAGAAGGCCGCGGTGGACGGCCTCGACCTCAGCATCGCCCGCGGCACCGTCACCGCAGTGCTCGGCCCCAACGGCGCCGGCAAGACCACCACCATCGAGACCTGCGAGGGCTACCGCAGGCCCGACGCCGGCACCGTCCGCGTCCTCGGCCTGGACCCGGTCGCCCAGGGCGCCGCACTGCGCCCCCGGATCGGCGTGATGCTCCAGGCCGGCGGCGTCTACGCGGGCGCCCGCGCCGTCGAGATGCTGCGGCACACCGCCAGGCTGCACGCCCACCCGCTGGACGTCGACGCGCTGGTCGAGCGGCTCGGCCTCGGCTCCTGCGGCCGCACCGCCTACCGCCGGCTCTCCGGCGGCCAGCAGCAGCGGCTCGCCCTGGCGATGGCCGTGGTCGGCCGCCCCGAGCTGGTCTTCCTCGACGAGCCGACCGCCGGCCTCGACCCGCAGGCCCGCCGGGCCACCTGGGAGCTGGTCCGCGACCTGCGCCGGGACGGCGTCACCGTCGTCGTCACCACCCACCACATGGACGAGGCCGAACAGCTCGCCGACCGGGTCGCCGTCGTGGACCGCGGCCGGGTGATCGCCGAGGGCACGCCGGACGAGCTCTGCCGCGGCGGCGCCGAGTCCGGCGTGCGCTTCGACGCCCCGGCCGGCCTCGACCTCACCACCCTGCTCAAGGAACTGCCCGAGGGCGCCACCGCCGCCGAGTCCTCCCCCGGCAGCTACCGCGTCGACGCCCCGGTCGATCCCCAGCTGCCGGCCACCGTGACCGCCTGGTGCGCCGCCAACGGGGTGCTGCCCGAACGGCTCGCGGTGCAGCGCCGCAGCCTCGAAGACGTCTTCCTCGACCTGACCGGACGGGACCTGCGTTCATGACGACCACCGACCACGCCCCGAAGCCCGGTGCCGCGCCGGTCGGCCGGATGCTGCTCGCCCAGACCGCGTTCGAGACCCGGATGCTGCTGCGCAACGGTGAGCAGCTGCTGCTCACCGTGGTCATCCCGACGGTGCTGCTGGTGCTGTTCTCCGCGGTCGACGTCGTCGCCGTCGAGGGGCCGGGCAAGCGGGTCGACTTCCTCGCCCCCGGCCTGCTCGCGCTCGCCGTGATGTCCACCGCGTTCACCGGCCAGGCGATCGCCACCGGCTTCGAGCGGCGCTACGGCGTGCTGAAGCGGCTGGGCGCCAGCCCGCTCCCCCGCTGGGCGCTGCTCACCGCGAAGACCGGCTGCGTGCTGGTCACCGAGGCGCTCCAGGTGGCGCTGCTGTCGGTGATCGCGCTGGCCCTCGGCTGGTCGCCGCAGGGCAACCCGCTGACCGTCGCCGCCCTGCTCGTCCTCGGCACCGCCGCGTTCTCCGGGCTCGGCCTGCTGATGGCCGGCACGCTGCGCGCGGAGGCGACGCTGGCCGCCGCCAACCTGGTGTTCGTCCTGCTGCTGCTGGCCGGCGGGGTGGTGGTACCGCTGTCGAAGTTCCCCGCCGCCGTCCGGTCCGTCCTGGAGCTGCTCCCGATCGCCGCCCTGTCGGACGGCCTGCGCGCCGTGCTGCAGACCGGTGCCGGCGTGCCCTGGGCGGACCTCGGCGTCCTGGCGGTCTGGGCCGTGCTGGGCCTCGCCGCCGCGGCGCGCTTCTTCCGCTGGGAGTGATCCGGCGTCCGCCGACCGGCACGGGAACGGCCCGGCCCCGGTACCCGCGCGGGTACCGGGGC
>NZ_JBHJRC010000065.1:0-6018 GCF_042261735.1 Kitasatospora sp. NPDC056327
GCTCTCCGGAGCCTCCCACCGCCGTTTCGCCGTATTCGGAGCGATTCGTGCCGGTGCCCCGGTGCCCGGTGGCCGGAATACCTCCGCGGGCCGCCGGAAAAGGGGCAGGGGCCTCCTCGTACGGGCGGGCGGGTTGCGGCAGGATGTCCGCCATGACGTCCAGCACTCGTGACGAAGAGGCCCCGGCCCCGCCGGTTTCCGGCCCGCAGGTGAACACCGTGGTGGTCCCGGCGGACGAGGATCCGGTCGCGGCGGCCGGCAGCGAGGTGATCGGCGGGCCGCCCGGCCGGCGCGCGCTGCTCGGCGTCTCCTGGTGGATCCCGGCGCGCTTCCTGGCGCTGGTGGTGATCGTGGTCTCGGTGCTGGGCATGGCGCAGAAGCTGCCCTGCTACAACGCGGCCTGGTTCCAGCCGGGTTCGCCGCAGTACGTGCACGGCTGCTACAGCGACATCCCGCACCTGTTCTCCGGGCGCGGCTTCTCGGCCGGCCTGCACCCCTACGTGGACCGCATCCCGGGCAGCACCGGTGACCTGCAGTTCCTGGAGTACCCGGTGCTGACCGGTCTGTTCATGCAGATCTCGGCCTGGCTGACGCCCGGCGGCGGGGCGCTGCAGGACCAGGAGCGCTGGTTCTGGACGATCAACGCCGGTCTGCTGATGGCCTGCGCGGTGGTCGCCGTGGTCGCGCTCTCGCGCACCCACCGGCGCCGTCCCTGGGACGCGCTGATGTTCGCCCTGGCACCCACCCTGCTGCTCAACGCCACGGTCAACTGGGACCTGCTGGCGGTCGCGCTGACCGCCGTCGCGCTGGCCTGGTGGTCCGGCTCGCGCCCGGTCTGGGCCGGGGTGTTCATCGGCCTGGCCACCGCGGCCAAGCTCTATCCGGTGCTGCTGCTGGGACCGCTGCTGGTGCTCTGCTGGCGGGCCGGCCGGTGGCGCGACCTGCGGGCCCTGCTCGGCGGTGCCGTCCTCACCTGGCTGCTGGTCAACCTGCCGATCATGATGGCCAACTGGCAGGGCTGGTCGACCTTCTACGTGTTCAGCAAGCACCGCACCGAGGACTACGGCTCGCTGTGGCTGGTCCTCATGCAGAACCGGGGCGCGGGCCTCGCCAACCTGGACACCTTCATCGCGATCCTGATGGTGCTGAGCTGCGCGGGGATAGCGTGGCTCGCCCTCTCGGCGCCCCGCCGGCCGCGGGTGGCCCAGCTGGCCTTCCTGGTGGTGGCCGCGTTCGTGGTGTTCAACAAGGTGTACTCGCCGCAGTACGTGCTCTGGCTGCTGCCGCTCGCGGTGCTGGCCCGGCCGCGCTGGCGGGACATCCTGATCTGGCAGGCCTGCGAGGTGCTCTACACCCTGGGCATCTGGTCCCACCTGGGCTTCGTCACCGGGCCCAAGCAGCACGGCCTCGGCGAGTCCTGGTACCACTTCGCGATCGTGCTGCACCTGCTGGGCACGCTCTACCTGGTCGGCGTGGTGGTCCGGGACATCCTGCTGCCGGACCGCGACCCGGTGCGCTGGGACGGCAGCGACGACCCGGCCGGCGGGGTGCTCGACGGGGCCCCGGACGCCTTCGTGCTCGGCACCGCCCGCCGGCTGCGCGAGGAGGAGAGCTACGCCGGGTACGCGCCGGCCGGCGCCGAGGGGTGGCTCGACGAGCCGCCCGCCGGGGAACCGGCAGCGGAACCGGCCGGGAAGCCGGGCGGGGAGGTCAGGGACGCCGAGGAGGTCCGCGGCGCGGGCCCGGTGGTCTGACGGGCAGGGTCCGTCCGGTGGATCCTCCCGCCCGGGCCGCGGCCTCGCGCCCCGGCGGGGATCCGCGGGAGCGGCCCCGGAGCACTACTAGCGGTCCACCACCCGGTCGAAGTGGGTGGTGGTGTGCCGCACCTGGAGGCCGAGCTCGTCGCCGATCGCCGGCGGCTTGGCCTCCCCGTCCACGAAGAGCAGCGAGACCTGCATGTGCGGCGGCTCGGCGAACCAGAGCTGCTTGCCGGCCCAGTGGTACGGCGACTTGGTCTTGTTGACGGTCGCGAGGCCGGCCCGGGCGATGCCCTTGGCCCGGGAGGACATGCCCTGCACGTACTTGGGCGCCTCCAGGCCGATGCCGTGCGCGGTGCCGCCGGCCACCACCAGCAGGTGGCCGTCGGACGGCGCCGGGTGCTGGCGGTAGCCGTAGCGGTCGCCCTTGCGCACCGGGGTGACGTCCAGCACCGTGGCCCGGACCTCCAGCGCCCCGTGGTCGCCCAGCCAGAGCCGGGTGCCGATCCGGGCCCGGAAGACGGTGTCCGGGAACCGCCGGGACAGCTCCTCCATGCCCGCGGCGCCGAGGTGGCTGACGAAGACGGTGTGCACCGGGATGCCGGCGGCCCGGGCGGTCTCCACCCAGTACGCGACCTCCTCGACCGGGCTGGAACCGTCCGGCCGGTCCATCGGCAGGTGCAGCGCGAGGCCCTCGAAGGCGACGCCGTCCAGCTCGGCCGCGACGGCCGGGAGGTCGTCCGCCGAGACGCCGTGCCGGCGCATGGTGGTCATGCACTCCACCACCACCCGGGCGCCGTGCAGTGCCCGCAGGGCGTCCAGGCCGGCGACCGTCCGGATCACCCGGGCGTGCGGCAGCGGCAGCGCCTCCTCGCCGATCCGGTACGGGGTGAGCACCAGCAGCTCGCCGCCGTACCAGTCGGCCGCGTCGGCGGCCTCGTAGGCGGTGCCGACCGCCAGCACACCGGTGCCGAGGAGGGTCGCCTCCTCGGCCAGCCGGTGGTTGCCCAAGCCGTAGCCGTTGCCCTTCGCCACCGGCACCAGCCCGGGGAACTCGGCCAGGACCGAGCGCTGGTGGGTGCGCCAGCGTTCGGTGTCGAGGTAGAGCGACAGCGTCATCGGGTCATCTCCCAGGAGGTGTTGGGCACGGCTGCTCGGTGGCTCGGCGAGCGCTGCTCAGCGGCGCGACATGTAGAGGTCGAGGGCCTTGTGCAGCAGCTTGTTGAGCGGGAAGTCCCACTCGCCGAGGTACTCGGCGGCCTGGCCGCCGGTGCCGACCTTGAACTGGATCAGGCCGAACAGGTGGTCGTTCTCGTCCAGCGTGTCGGAGATGCCGCGCAGGTCGTACACCCCGCCGCCCAGGGCGTAGGCGTCGCGCATCATCCGCCACTGGACCGCGTTCGACGGCTTGACCTCGCGCTTGTGGTTGGCCGAGGCGCCGTAGGAGTACCAGACGTGCTCGCCGACGACCAGCATCGTGGTCGCGGCCAGCGGCTCGCCCTCGTGGTAGGCGATGTAGAGCCGCATCCGGTTCGGGTCCTCGACGGTGAGGGCCTTCCACATCCGCTGGAAGTAGGAGAGCGGGCGCGGGGTGAACCTGTCGCGCTCGGCGGTCACCAGGTAGAGCTGGTGGAAGACGGCCAGCTCGTCGTAGCCGCCCTGGACGACCTCGACGCCGCTCTTCTCGGCCTTCTTGATGTTGCGGCGCCAGAGCTGGTTGAAGCCCTTCTGGATGTCGTCCAGCGAGCGGTTGGCCAGCGGCACCTGGAAGACGTAGCGCGGCTGGACGTCGCCGAAGCCGGCGCCGCCGTCCTCGCCCTGCAGCCAGCCGGCCTTGCGCAGCCGGTCGGCCACCTCGAAGGCGCGCGGCTCGTACCAGTCGGCTTCGAGGTCGCGCAGGCGCTTGGCCTGCTTGGCGGCGATCGCCTCCTTGATGGTCGGCGCGTTCCAGCGGCGGATGACCACCGGCGGGCCCATCTTCACCGAGAAGGCGCCCTGGGACTTCAGGTGCGAGAGCATCGGCTGCAGCCAGCGGTCGAGGTCGCGGTCGAACCAGTCGATCACCGGGCCCTCGGGCAGGTAGGCGAGGTAGCGCTTGACCTTGGGCAGCTGCCGGTAGAGCACCAGGCCGGCGCCGACCAGCTGGTTCTGCTCGTCGAACCAGCCGATCGACTCGGTGCGCCACTCGGCCTTCACGTCGCCCCAGGACGGCACCTGCATGTGGCTCGCCGAGGCGCGGCTCCTGATGAAGGCGAGGTGCTCCTCGCGGGTGATCGTCCTCAGGCGCAGGCTCATGCTCGGTGCTCCTCGTCGGTCGGGCTGCGGTGGGCCCCGTCTTCTCGGGGTGACCCTATCGTCCGGGTTCCCGTCGGCAGCGGGCACGGCGGCGCCCCCGCCGCGTACCGGTCCGCCTGAAGACAAGTACGCCGCGGGGGCGCCGGGGGTTCCTCGCGGAGGTGGGGCCAGGGCCTCTCCTCGGATCACGCCAGGCGGGCGACGTGCTCCGAGAGAGAGGCCCTAACCCCACAGACCGCCGCGTGCGACGCCGAGGTAGAAGCCGATCGCCGAGGCGCCGAGCGTGACCATCAGCACGAAGCGCTCGGCCGTGGTGACGGAGACGTACATCCCGAGCAGACCCGTGACGATCCCGAACAGGCCGGTCCACGAGGTCAGCAGGTGCAGGTTGTGGAAGAACGAGGTGATGAAGGAGATCGCGCCCAGGACGGCGGTGAGGCCGACCAGCGTGTTCTCCCGCGGGTGCGGGTGTCCGTCGGTGTTCAGGGTGAGGGCGGGCATGCGGTGGACGGTCTGGGCCATGTGTCCCACCTCCTGGCGTGGAGACGAACGGGCGTGGAACCCGTTCCGTCCAGATTGCGGCGGTTGGGCCGGTCTCACAACCCCTATGCGTTTTGTTCGGCCGTCCGGGTGCGGGTAGGGTGTGTCGTCTGCACTGGTGTAGTTGTGCCCCCCTGTGCCCTCTCGCGGGTGATCACGGGGGCGGGACTGTCGGACCCGGCCGCTACGGTGGCCGTGTCGTCACTGCTCCGGTGCCGACGCTGCACAACCCTCCTGCCACGGAGAGACCGTGGCCGCTGAGTCCAAAGGAGGTGGGTTACTCATGCGTCACTACGAGCTGATGGTCATCCTCGACCCCTCGGTCGAGGAGCGCGCTGTCTCCCCCCTGATCGAGAGCTTCCTCGCCGTCATCCGCAATGCGGGTGGCAAGGTCGAGAAGATCGACACCTGGGGTCGCCGCCGTCTGGCCTACGAGATCAACAAGCAGTCCGAGGGCATCTACTCGGTCATCGACCTGCAGGCCACGCCTGAGGTCGTCAAGGAGCTCGACCGCCAGCTTGGCCTGAGCGAGTCGGTTCTCCGGACCAAGGTCCTGCGCCCGGACACCCACTGAGCCACCTCTGAGGCCTTCGGGTCTCGGGTAGCTCGCGACCGCTGTTTCACGTGAAACAGCGGTGAACGGACATCTTCCCGAGAGGTCATCACCACCATGGCAGGCGAGACCGTCATCACCCTCGTCGGCAATCTCGTCGACGACCCCGAGCTGCGCTTCACCCCGTCGGGTGCGGCGGTCGCGAAGTTCCGCATCGCGTCCACTCCCCGCACCTTCGACCGCCAGACGAACGAGTGGAAGGACGGCGAGAGCCTCTTCCTCACGTGCAACGTCTGGCGGCAGCCGGCGGAGAACGTGGCCGAGTCGCTTCAGCGCGGCATGCGCGTCATCGTGCAGGGTCGCCTGCGCCAGCGGTCTTACGAGACCAAGGAAGGCGAGAAGCGGACGGTCTTCGAGGTCGAGGTCGACGAGGTCGGTCCGAGCCTGCGCTCGGCGACCGCGAAGGTCACCCGGGCCAACCGGTCCGGCGGCCCCCAGGGCGGCGGCTTCGGCGGCGGCCCGCAGGGCGGCGGCCAGGGCGGCGGCAACTGGGGCGGCGGCGGTGGCGGCCAGCAGGGCGGCGGCTGGGGTGGCAACTCCGGCGGCCAGTCCGGCCCCTCCGACGACCCCTGGGCGTCCAGCACCCCCTCCTCCGGTGGAAACCAGGGTGGCGGCAGCTGGGGCGGCGCCCCGTCCGGTGGCGGCTTCTCGGAAGAGCCCCCGTTCTAGAGCTGACAGATTTCGTGCGGCCCGGTCGCGGGGGGCGCGAGACGCCCCCCCCGCCGGGGACCCCCAAGGCGCCCACCAAGTCGAAGCCGCCAGCACGCCAGCCCAAGAAGAAGGTTTGGGGCTTCTGCAAAGACCAAGTCAAAA
>NZ_JBHJRC010000065.1:6027-31951 GCF_042261735.1 Kitasatospora sp. NPDC056327
TCCGGGGGGGGGGGGGTGGGGGGGGGCCGGGGGGGGGGGGGGCTTCCGTGACCCCCCCCTTTTTTAGTGTTCCCTGTTGGCGGGCGGGGGGGGGGGGGGCGCCCCCCCCCCCCCCCCCGGCCGTGAACCCCAATGGAGCACACAATGGCGAAGCCGCCTGCTCGCAAGCCGAAGAAGAAGGTTTGCGTCTTCTGCAAGGACAAGGTCAACTACGTTGACTACAAGGACACGAACCTGCTGCGGAAGTTCATCTCCGACCGCGGCAAGATCCGTGCCCGCCGGGTCACCGGCAACTGCACCCAGCACCAGCGCGACGTCGCCACGGCCGTGAAGAACAGCCGTGAGATGGCGCTGCTGCCCTACACCAGCACCGCGCGCTAAGAGAGGGTGACCGAACAATGAAGATCATCCTCACCCACGAGGTGCCGGGCCTGGGCTCGGCCGGCGAGGTCGTCGAGGTCAAGGACGGCTACGCCCGCAACTACCTGGTTCCGCGTGGCTACGCCATCCGCTGGACCAAGGGCGGCCAGAAGGACGTCGACGCCATCCGTCGCGCCCGCAAGATCCACGAGATCCAGACGCTTGAGGCCGCCAACGAGGTCAAGGGCAAGCTGGAGGGCGTCCAGGTCAAGCTGGCCGTCCGCTCGGGCGACGCCGGCCGTCTGTTCGGCTCGGTGACCCAGGCCGACGTCGTCGAGGCCATCAAGGCCGCCGGCGGCCCGGCGGTCGACAAGCGCGCCGTCGCCATCGCCTCCCCGATCAAGACCGTGGGCACCCACAAGGTCTCGGTCAAGCTGCACTCGGACGTCCAGGCCAACCTGGACATCGCCGTCGTCGGCGCCTGAGCGACGACACCGCGGTAGCAGTGGCCGCAGGGCCGGTCTCCCCCTCGGGGGAGGCCGGCCCTCGGTGTTTCCCGGGTCGGGTCGGCCCGGTCGGCCCCGTCCGCGGGCCCGCCCGGGGTGCCGCTCGGTGCGGTCCGGCTCCGGCCGGCTCAGCCCCGCACGGCGCCGGTGACCAGCCACTTGCCGCCGCGGGCCCGCCGGGCCAGGAGGCCGCCGCGGACCAGCATGAAGAGGTTCATCGCCCACCAGAGCCCGGCGAGCCCGGTGCCGCTGGCCGGGACCGCGAGCGCGGCGGGCGCGAACACCGCCAGGGTGCCGAGCATCGCCCAGGCCAGGAACGGACCGTCCCCGGCGCCCATCAGCACGCCGTCCAGGACGTACACCAGGCCGGAGACCGGCTGGCAGAGCGCGAGCAGCAGCAGGACGGTGTTCAACTGCTGCTGCACCGCCGGGTCCGGGGTGAACAGCGGCACGTAGAGCGGCCGGGCGACCACCACCAGCAGGCCCAGCACCACCCCGGCGCCGACGCCCCACTCGATCATCCGCCGGGTGGCGGCGCGGGCACCCGGGACGTCCTCGGCGCCCAGGTAGCGGCCGATGATGGCCTGGCCGGCGATCGCGATGGCGTCCAGGGCGAAGGCGATGAACAGGAAGACCGTCATGGCGATCTGGTGCGCGGCGATCTCGTCGTCGCCCAGCCCGGCGGCCACCGCGGTGGCGATCATCAGGATGGCGCGCAGGCTCAGGGTGCGGACCATCAGCGGTCCGCCGGCCCGCGCGCTCGCCCGGATCCCGGCCGCGTCCGGCCGCAGCGAGGCGCTCTCCCGGCGGGCGCCGCGCACCACCACGAACACGTACACGGCGGCCATGCCGGTCTGCGCGATCACCGTGCCCCAGGCCGAGCCGGCCACCCCGAGGCCGGCGCCGTACACCAGGCCGACGTTCAGCCCGAGGTTGGCGGCGAACCCGGCGACGGCCACGTACAGCGGCGTCCGGGTGTCCTGGAGGCCCCTCAGCACCCCGGTGGCGGCCATCACCAGGAGGATCGCCGGGATGCCGAGCGCGCTGATCCGCAGATAGGTGACGGCGTACGGCAGGGCCGTCGGGGAGGCGCCGAGCGCCCCGGCCACCTGCGGTGCGAGCAGCACGGTCAGTGCCACGACCCCGGCGGAGAGCGCCAGGGCCAGCCAGATGCCGTCGATGCCCTGCTGGATCGCGGCCCGGCGGTCCCCGGCGCCGATCCGGCGGGCGACCGCGGCGGTGGTGGCGTAGGCGAGGAAGACGAAGACCCCGGTGGCGGTGGTGAGCGCGGCCGAGGCGACGCCGACGCCGGCCAGTTGGGCGGTGCCGAGGTGGCCCACGATCGCGGAGTCGGCCATCAGGAAGAGCGGCTCGGCGACCAGGGCGCCGAAGGCCGGGACGGCGAGGGCGAGGATCTCCCGGTCGTGACGGCGGCGGTCGGTGGTGAGGGTCATGGGAACCAGGCTACTCATCCACAGGTAATGGACGCCAGACTATTTCACCACTTACTCGCATGGGTGAGCGACCGGGTCGTCCGGGTGTGTGTCCACCGCCACCCGGCTGTGTGTGAAGAATTTCTCATGCACAGCCCCGACAGGGGGGAATCGCAGGTCAGCGCGTTGACGGTGGATCGATGGTCTGGTTATCCACAGGGGTTTCCACAGGGGCGTCCACAGGTTTGCGGCACTTCTCCACAGTCGGGGGCCACTCGTCCACACCCCCTGTGGATAACCGTCTTGGCTGAAGGCCTCCCGGCGCCTTAGCGTGGGCCCTCCGTCCGACACTCCCACCCGCTCCGGCGTCCGATTTGTCGGTGCGGTGGCGTAGAAATGCGGTGGCGCGGAGTCGGGTTCCGCTCCGCCCCAGCCACCGGCAAGGCCCGCTCCAACTCGCACCACTCGCTGATCGGGGAACACGCGTGACCGGCCCCCAGTACGACGACCACGACGCCCCGCCGCCGCCGGAGGACGACTGGCAGGGTGCCGACGACCCCTTCCCGGCCGGCTTCGCCGACGCCCCCTTCCCGGACGGTCCCGGTGACCGGCTGCCGGTCTCCCGCGGCCGCGGCAACGGCCAGGGACAGGGCGGCGGCTTCCAGAAGGGCGGCAAGGGCGGCCCGGGCGGCTCCGGCGGCTTCCAGCGGGACGGCGGCAAGCGCCGCCAGGGCGGCGAGGACGAGCGCGCGGAGGGCGGCCTGGACTTCGAGCGCGTCCCCCCGCAGGACCTCGCGGCCGAGCAGTCCGTCCTCGGCGGCATGCTGCTCTCCAAGGACGCCATCGCCGACGTGGTCGAGGTGCTCAAGCCGGCCGACTACTACCGGCCCGCGCACGAGCTGATCCACGGCGCGATCCTCGACCTGTACGCGCGCGGTGAGCCGGCCGACCCGATCACCGTGGCCGGCGAGCTGACCAAGCGCGGCGAGCTCCAGCGGGTCGGCGGCCCCGGCTACCTGCACACCCTGGTCAACTCCGTCCCGACCGCCGCCAACGCCGAGTACTACGCGGAGATCGTGCACGAGCGCGCGGTGCTGCGCCGGCTGGTCGAGGCGGGCACCCGGATCGCCGGCATGGGCTACGCGGCCGAGGGCGACGTCGACGAGATCGTCAACGCGGCCCAGGCGGAGATCTACGCCGTCACCGAGCAGCGCACCAACGAGGACTACGCCCCGCTCGCCGACATCATGGAGGGCGCCCTCGACGAGATCGAGTCGATCGGCTCCCGCAACGGCCAGATGTCCGGCGTCCCCACCGGCTTCGCGGACTTCGACGCGCTCACCAACGGCCTGCACCCCGGCCAGATGATCGTCATCGCGGCCCGCCCCGCGATGGGAAAGTCCACCCTGGCACTGGACTTCGCCCGGGCCTGCTCGATCCACCACAAGCTGCCGAGCGTGATCTTCTCGCTCGAAATGGGCCGCAACGAGATCGCCATGCGCCTGCTCTCCGCCGAGGCCCGGGTGGCGCTGCACCACATGCGCTCCGGCTCGATGACGGACGACGACTGGACCAGGGTGGCCCGCCGGATGCCCGACGTCAGCGAGGCGCCGCTGTTCATCGACGACTCCCCGAACCTGTCGATGATGGAGATCCGCGCCAAGTGCCGGCGGCTCAAGCAGCGCAACGACATCAAACTGGTCGTCATCGACTACCTCCAGCTGATGCAGTCCGGCGGCTCCCGCCGGGCCGAGAACCGCCAGCAGGAGGTCTCGGACATGTCGCGAAACCTCAAGCTGCTGGCCAAGGAGCTGGAAGTGCCGGTGATCGCGCTCTCCCAGCTGAACCGTGGTCCCGAGCAGCGCACCGACAAGCGCCCGATGGTCTCCGACCTGCGTGAGTCCGGCTCGATCGAGCAGGACGCCGACATGGTCATCCTGCTGCACCGCGAGGACGCCTACGAGAAGGAGTCCCCGCGCGCGGGCGAGGCCGACCTCATCGTCGCCAAGCACCGAAACGGTCCGACCGCCACCATCACGGTGGCCTTCCAGGGCCACTACTCGCGCTTCGTCGACATGACCCGCGACTAGGGCTCGTCGACGGCCGTGGGCCCGTCCCCCCGGAGCGGGGGACGGGCCCACGGCCGTACGGCGGGTGTCAGAGCGTGACGGTCGCGCGGAAGACGGTGGCGCTGCCGTCCAGCCGGGTCGTGGTGCCGGTGGCGGGGACGAAGGCGGACTCGCCGCAGGCCAGTTCCAGCGCCGCGCCGTCCGCCGAGGTCAGCCGCACGGTGCCGGCGGTGCAGAGCAGGATCTGCGGCGCGTCGCAGCCGACCGTCCGCTCCCGGCCGTCCAGGACGAACCGGGAGAGCCGGAACTCGTCGATCGGCACGGGGTACAGCTCCTCGCCGGGGGTGTCCCCGACCGGGACCGGCAGCAGCGGCTCCGGCGAGCAGGCGGCGAACTCGACCACCCTGAGCAGCTCCGGCACGTCGATGTGCTTGGGGGTGAGCCCGGCCCGCAGGACGTTGTCCGAGTTGGCCTGGAGCTCCACGCAGACGCCGTGCAGGTACGCGTGCGGGACGCCGGCGCCCAGGTAGAGCGCCTCTCCCGCGCGCAGCCGGACGTGGTTGAGCAGCAGCCCGGCGATCAGTCCGACGTCCCCGGGGAAGTCCCGGGCGATCCGGGTGTAGGGCGCGTACGGGCCCGCCGGGTCCTCGGCGGCGGCCTTGTCGACCGCCTCGGCGGTGTCCCGGACCAGTTCCGCCGCGGCCGGCCCGGTCATGCTGAGGACGCCGGCCAGCGCCCGGCTGAGCGCCTCGGACTCGTCGCCGGTCCGCAGCAGGGCGATCACCGGCTCCAGCGCCGGCACCCCGAGCCCGGCCAGCAGCTCCGCCGCCCCGTCCGGCCGGCGGAAGCCGCAGAGGCCGTCGAAGTCGCCGAGCGCGCAGATCAGTTCCGGCTTGTGGTTGGCGTCCCGGTAGTTCCGGTGCGGGGCGTCCAGCGGGATCCCCAGGGCGTTCTCGGCGGCGTACCCGGCCCGGGCCTGGTCGAGCGAGGGGTGGGCCTGGATGGAGATCGGGATGCCCGGGGCGAGGATCTTGAGCAGGAAGGGCAGGGTGGGGCCGAACCGGGCCACCGAGGCGGCGCCCAGCTCGCGCCGCGGGTCGGCGGCGATCAGCTCGTCCAGCGGACGCGGCCCCTCGCCCCGGTCGGCCCGGGAGGGGTCGCCGGGGTGGGCGCCCATCCACAGCTCGGCCTGCGGTTCGCCGGTCGGCTCCTGTCCGAGCAGCTCGGGGAGCGCGGTCACCGATCCCCAGGCGTACGGGCGGACGGTGTTGACGAGCTTGTCCATGGGCGCGGTCCTGCTCCTTGCTGCAGTGGCTGGTGGGCCTCGCCGCCGTGCGGCGGCCGCGGGCGGGGCGGACGGTTCGGGCGTCCGGGCAAACGCCGGGCATCGACCCTAGCCGACCGGCCCCTCCGCAGGGGAAACGGCGGACGGCGGCCGGGAGTGCCTCGGGGGGAAGGGCGGTCATGGACGCGGTAGTAGGATGCCAGGACCCAGTGTGATTTCCACGGTGTCGTCCGGGTCGGCGGGGTGCCGGCCGGGACAGTGTCTTCCGATGAGTGCGGGCAAAGGTGACCGGCATGTCCCGCCACCGGCCGAGAGGTTAGTACGTGACCGTCAACCAGCAGGGTTTCGCCGATCTCGGCCGGGTGCTGGTGATCATCCCCACCTACAACGAGGCGGAGAACGTCGAGCTCATCGTCGGCCGGGTGCGCGACGCCGTCCCCGAGGTGCACGTCCTCGTCGCCGACGACAACAGCCCCGACGGCACCGGTGAGCTGGCCGACAAGCTGGCCGCCGCCGACCCCCAGGTGCACGTCATGCACCGGAAGGGCAAGGAGGGGCTGGGCGCCGCCTACCTGGCGGGCTTCCGCTGGGGCATCGACGAGGGCTACGACGTGCTCGTCGAGATGGACGCCGACGGCTCCCACCGGCCCGAGGAGCTCGGCCGGCTGCTCACCGCGCTGCGCGGCGCCGACCTGGTGCTGGGCTCGCGCTGGGTGCCCGGCGGCCGGGTGGTGAACTGGCCGAAGTCCCGGCTGCTGCTCTCCCGCGGCGGCTCGACCTACTCGCGGCTGATGCTCGGCGTGCCGATCCGGGACGTCACCGGCGGCTACCGGGCGTTCCGCAAGGAGACCCTGCTCGGCCTCGGCATGGACCAGGTCGCTTCCGCCGGGTACTGCTTCCAGGTCGACCTGGCCTGGCGCACGGTCAAGGCCGGCTTCAAGGTCGCCGAGGTGCCGATCACCTTCGTCGAGCGGGAGCTGGGCGCGTCCAAGATGAGCCGGCACATCGTGGTCGAGGCGCTCTGGCGGGTCACCTCCTGGGGCGTCGCCGACCGGTTCGCCAGGCTGACCGGCCGCAGGGGCTGACCCCCGCGCGGGAGAGTCACCACCCGGACACGTGACCGGGAAGGCGCGCCCCCTCGGGCGCGCCTTCCGCGTTTCGGGCGCGCGGTGCTCCCATGCTGTAGGGCGCGGGCGACCGCCGCCGTACACGCGTACGCACCCGTGCCCGCGGGCGCCCGGGCCCGTGCGCACCACCGACGCCGAGCCGGACCGAGACCGGGACCGCCGAACCAGAGGGAGCAGCCAGTGACGTCGTCCCCGTCCGAGGAGAACGCCGAGCCGGTCCCGCTCGACGGAGCGGCCCCGGCGGACCCGGCACCCGCCGCCGAGGCGCCGGTCCGGCCGCTGGAGGTCGCCGTCTTCACCGGCCCCGAGTCGGCGTTCTTCGCCACCTCCACGCTCATCCTCGGTGAGCACACCGCGATCCTGGTCGACGCCCAGCTCACCCGCAGCGCCGGCCGGGAGCTGGCCGAGTGGGTGGCGGGCAAGGGCCGCCGGCTGCTCGCCATCGTGATCACCCACCAGCACCCGGACCACTACTTCGGCGCCGAGGAGGTGCTGCGGCTCTTCCCCGAGGCGCAGCTGCTGGCCGCGCCGCCGGTGGTGGACGGCATCCTGCGCACCGCCGCGGCCAAGGTCGCCCAGTGGAAGCCGGTGTACGGCGACGACATCCCGGACCACCCGCTCGTCCCGGCCCCGCTGCTGCCCCAGCCGCTGATGATCGACCGGCAGGTGATCCCGGTCCTGCTGCTCGGCCAGGGCGACTGCGGGGGTTCCACCGTGGTGCACGTGCCGAGCATCCGCACGGTGGTCGCGGGTGACTTCGTCTACAACGGCACCCACGTCTGGACCGCCGACACCACGCCCGCGCAGCGCACCGAGTGGAACCGCAACCTCGGCCGGATCGCCGGGCTCGGCGCGGAGCGGGTGATCGCCGGGCACCGGGCGCCGGACCAGGGCGACGACGCGGCCCGGGTGCTGGCGTTCACCGGGGAGTACCTGCAGGACTTCGACCGGCTGCTGGCCGGGCACCCGGACGACCCGGAGGCGCTGGTCGCGGCGGTGAACGAGCGGTACGGGGAGCTGACCCTGCCGGTGGTGCTGGAGCTGAGCGCCGCCGCCAACACCGCGGCCCGTGCCGGTGCGGAGCCCGACGGCGCGGTCGGCGGGGACGGCGAGGACGGCGGTACCGGGACGGCCGCGGCCGGGACGGGGGAGGCGGCCGACCCGGCGGACACCGCCGGCGCCCGCGCCGCCGACGGGCCGGCGCCCGGGGCCCCCGACGAGGACGGCGGCGACACCGCCTGAGCCGCCCGGCGGATACTGGCGGCATGACGCCGTACGACGTGATCGTCCCGGCCGGGGGAGCCGCCCGGAGGCTCGGCGGTGCGGACAAGCCCGGCCTGGCCGTCGGTGGGACGACCCTGCTGGACCGGGTGCTGGCCGCCTGCGCCGGGGCCCGGACCGCCGTGGTGGTCGGCCCGGCCAGGCCCACCGCCCGGCCCGGGGTCCGGTGGACCCGCGAGCGCCCGCCGGGCGGCGGACCGGTGGCCGCCGTCGCCGCCGGTCTCGCCGAGGTGACCGCCGATCTGGTGCTGCTGTTCGCCGCGGACCTGCCGTTCCTCGACGGCCGCACCGTCGGCCGGCTGGTCGCCGCCCTCGACGGAGCAGGGCCGGACACCGCGGCGGCCGTCCTGGTCGACGCCGCCGGCCGGGACCAGCCGCTCGCCGCCGCCTACCGCACCGCCGCCCTGCGCGCCGCGCTGGCCGGGGCCGGCGACCCCGCCGGCCTCCCGCTGCGCCGGCTGACCGGTGCCCTGCCCACCCTCCGGCTGGCCGACACCGACGACGTCACCCACGACTGCGACACCTGGGAGGCGCTGGAGCAGGCCCGCGAACGGGACGGCGGCCGGCGCGGCTGAGCCCGCCTCGGCACCCGGCCGGACCTGCGGGGCCCGGCCCGGCAGCGGCGCCGGGCGGCGGAACCGGTCCGGCCCCGTCGGCGCCGGTACCCGGACGTGAGCGAAACGACGCGCGGCGCTCACCGGGTAAACATCCCGGGGAAACCGCCGATCAGGCAGCATGTTCGCATGGAGCGCACGCTGGATGACTGGATCACCGAGGTCCGGGCCGAGCTGGAGATCGACCTCGACGTCGATGTCCGCGGCCTGCTCGACCTGGCCCGGGTGGTCGCCCACGGGGTGGACCGGCCCGCGGCCCCGCTGACCGCCTTCCTGATCGGGTACGCGGCCGCGCAGCGCGGCGGCGGCCCGGAGGCGGTCGCCGAGGCGTCCCGGCGGACGGCCGCGCTCGCCGAGCGCTGGGCGGCCGGGGCCGGCGGCCCGGGGCGGCCGTGAGCGCGCCGGAGGACCTCGCCGTGCTCGACCACCCGCCGGCCCCGGCCCGTCCGACGGCCTGGGCGACCGCCCGGGAGACCGCCCGCCGGGCCGGTCGCCCCGTGTCGGCGCCGCTGCGCCTGCCGCTGAACGACGCGCTCGGCCGCACCCTCGCCGAGCCGCTCACCGCGCTCACCGACCTGCCCGCCTTCACCACCTCGGCGATGGACGGCTGGGCGGTGGCCGGTCCCGGTCCCTGGCGGGTGACCGGCCGGCTCCTCGCCGGGCGCCCCGCCGAGGGGCCGCTGCCCGACGGCGCCGCCGTGGAGATCGCCACCGGCGCCCAGCTGCCGCCCGGTGCCACCGCGGTGCTCCGACGGGAGCACGGCGAGGCCGAGGAGTCCGGCATGGCCGCCGGCGCCGTCGGCCCCGCCGGTTCCGCGGGGGCCGGGCGGCCCGCCGGCACCGGTGCGCCGCGCGGGCCGCTGCTGCGCGAGCTCGTGCCCGGCACGCTGACCACCGGTCAGGACGTCCGGCCGCGCGGCCAGGAGTGCCGCCGGGGCGAGGAGCTGCTCCCGGCCGGCACCCCGGTCGGTCCCGCGGTGCTCGGTCTGGCCGCCGCCTGCGGCCACGACCGGCTGGCCGTGCGCCGCCGCCCGGTGGCCGAACTGCTCGTGCTCGGGGACGAACTGCTCGGCTCCGGGCTGCCCCGGCCGGGCCTGGTCCGGGACGCGCTGGGCCCGCTGCTGCCGCCGTGGCTGCGCGCTGCCGGGGCCGACACCGGCGAACCGCGCGCCGTCCGCGACGACTTCGGGCTGCTCCGGGACGCCCTGCGGAACTCGACCGCCGACGTGGTGATCACCACCGGCGGGACGGCGGCCGGTCCGGTGGACTTCCTGCACCGGGCGCTCGCCGAGGCCGGCGCCCGGCTGCTGGTGGACGGGGTCGCCGTCCGCCCCGGCCACCCGATGCTGCTGGCCGAACTCCCCGGCGGGCGCCACCTGGTGGGCCTGCCCGGCAATCCGCTGGCCGCGGTCGCCGCGACGGTCACGCTCGCCCTGCCGCTCCTGCACGCGCTGGCCGGCCGGGGCGCGGTCGACCCCGTCCTGGCGACCGCGGCCGACGCGCTGCCCGGCCACCCCGCCGACACCCGGCTGCTGCCGGTCCGGCGTACCGCCCGCGGAGTGGTCCAACTCCCCCACGACGGACCGGCGATGCTGCGCGGACTGGCCCGGGCCGAGGCGCTCGCCGTGGTGCCCCCGGGCGGCGCGGCGGCCGGTACCGAGATCGAACTGCTGGAGGCACCGTGAGTGTCCGACGTGTCCGCGAGCGGCTGACCGGTCCGCCCGCGCCCGGCTCCGAGCCGTGGGCCGACGCCGGGATCGTGCTGCCCGCCCGGCCCAGTGCCCCGGCGGTCCGGCAGGTCGGCTCCCGGCTGCTGCTGGCGCTGGGCGTGCTGGTCGCCACCACGCTGGTGGTCTGGCTGGACCGGGACGGCTACAACGACAACGCCGGCGGCGGCCTGAGCTTCCTGGACTCGGCGTACTACGCCACGGTGACGCTCTCCACGACGGGGTACGGCGACATCACCCCGTTCAGCGACAGCGCCCGGCTCACCAACATCCTCGTGATCACTCCGCTGCGGGTGCTGTTCCTGATCATCCTGGTCGGCACCACCCTCGAAGTGCTCACCGAACGCACCCGTCAGCAGTGGCGGTTGAACCGCTGGAGGTCCACCGTGCGCGAGCACACCGTCGTGATCGGCTACGGCACCAAGGGCCGCAGCGCGGTCGACACGCTGCTCGGACAGGGGGTGCGCAAGGAGGAGATCGTGGTGGTCGACCCGCAGCGCAAGGTGGTCGACCAGGCCGCCCAGCACGGTCTGGTGGGCGTGGTCGGGGACGCCACCCGGACCGACACCCTGCTGCGCGCCGGGCTGCCCACCGCGGCCAGGGTGGTGGTGGCGCCGGAGCGGGACGACACCGCGGCGCTGATCACCCTGACCGCCCGCCAGCTCACCCGCGCGGCGACCATCGTCGCGGCGGTGCGGGAGGACGAGAACGCCCCGCTGCTGCGGCAGAGCGGCGCCGACGTGGTGGTCACCAGCTCCAGCTCGGCCGGGCGGCTGCTCGGCATGTCGATGCTCAGCCCGCACGCCGGCGGGGTGATGGAGGACCTGCTCACCTACGGCAACGGCCTGGACGTGGTCGAGCGCCCGGTCACCCGGGCCGAGGCCGGGCACAACCCCCGCGAGCTCGACGACCTGGTGGTGGCCGTGGTCCGCGGCCGCCGGGTGATCAACTACACCGAGCCGGAGGCCCGGACCCTGCAGATCACCGACCGGGTGATCGTCATCAAGTCGGCGGCCGGCGCGTAGCGGCCCGGTGCGCGGCGGCGGCCGGTGCCCGGCCGGGCGGGGAGCCGGCCGGGCGGGGCGTAGGGTCGGGTGTCATGACCGTTCAACCGCAGCTCCCGTTCGGTGCGTTCGACTTCGCGGCCCCCGCCCTGGAGGTGACCGGGCGGCTGGCCGCACCGGTGGCCGAGGCGCTGGAGAACTGGGAGGACCGGGAGGCCGCCCGGTCCGTCCTGTACGTCGAGACCGACCCGGAGAAGGCCGACACCGCCGTCTTCTGCGAGACCTACGGGGTGCCGCTGGAGGCCTCGGCGAACTGCGTGGTGGTCGCCGCCAAGCGGGGCGGGGAGACCACCCTGGCCGCCTGCCTGGCCCTGGCGACCACCCGGGTCGACGTCAACAAGGCGGTCCGCAAGCACCTGGAGGCCCGCAAGGCGTCCTTCGCGCCGATGGACGCAGCGGTCGGGGCGACCGGCATGGAGTACGGCGGCATCACCCCGGTCGGGCTGCCGGCCGGCTGGCCGCTGCTGGTCGACGAGGCGGTCGCGGCGGCGCCGTTCGTCCTGGTGGGCAGCGGCCGGCGGCGGGGCAAGCTGATCCTGCCGGGCCGGACGGCGGCCGCGCTGCCCGGTGCCGTGCTGCTCCCCGGACTGGCCGGCTGACCGCGCGGGTCGGCCTCCCGCCGGGCCGCCCGGGCGCAGTAGCGTCGGCTCCATGCATGCGATGACGATTCCTGAACCCGGCGGGCCCGAGGCGCTGGTCTGGGCCGAGGTGCCCGATCCGGTGCCCGGGGAGGGCGAGGTCCTGGTCGAGGTGGCCGCCACCGCGGTCAACCGCGCCGACCTGCTCCAGCGGCAGGGCTTCTACGCGCCGCCGCCCGGCAGTTCGCCCTACCCCGGTCTGGAGTGCGCGGGCCGGATCACCGCGCTCGGCCCCGGGGTGGCCGGCTGGGCGGTCGGCGACGAGGTCTGCGCGCTGCTGGTCGGCGGCGGCTACGCGCAGCGGGTCGCGGTGCCGGTCGGCCAGCTGCTCCCGGTGCCGAAGGGGCTGACCCCCGAACAGGCCGCCGCGCTGCCCGAGGTCGCCTGCACGGTGTGGTCCAACGTCTTCCTCACCGCGCACCTGCGGCCCGGCGAGACCCTGCTGGTGCACGGCGGCGCCAGCGGCATCGGGACGATGGCGATCCAGCTGGCCAAGGCGGTCGGTGCCCGGGTGGCGGTGACCGCGGGCGGTCCGGAGAAGCTGGCCCGCTGCGCCGAGCTGGGCGCGGACGTGCTGATCGACTACCGGGAGCAGGACTTCACCGAGGTGGTCCGGGAGGCCACCGGCGGCGCGGGCGCGGACGTGATCCTGGACATCATGGGCGCCAAGTACCTGCAGCGGAACGTGGACGCGCTGGCCGTCAACGGGCGGCTGGTGATCATCGGGCTGCAGGGCGGGGTGAACGGCGAGCTGAACCTCAACACCCTGCTGCGCAAGCGCGCCGCGGTGATCGCGACCAACCTGCGGGGCCGGCCGCTGGCCGAGAAGGCGGCGATCGTGGCGGCGGTGCGCGAGCACGTCTGGCCGCTGCTGGAATCCGGGGTGGTGAAGCCGGTGGTCGACCGGGTGCTGCCGCTGGCGGAGGCCGCCGAGGCGCACCGGGTCCTGGAGGCCGGGACACAGGTCGGCAAGGTGGTGCTGCGGGCCTGAGCCCGGGCGGTGCGGCGGGGTGCGGGGCCGGGCGGGACCGGCAGGGCCGGTGCCCCGCCGGTCCCGGGCATCCGACATGCCCGGAATGCCGGACTGTGTGAGGCTGGACGGGAGCTGTCCCGCCGCCGACCCCGCCCAGCGCGGTCGGCCGTCGCGGAAGGACCTCGACCGTGCCCGCACCTTTCTCCGCGTTCCTCGGGCCGCTGCCCGCAGCACCACAGCCGTTCCCCGGTCCGCGCGCCGGTCTGCGGGCCCGCCGTGCCGAGCGCCGCGGGCGGCGGCTGCTGGTGCTGGCGGTGCTCGGTCTCGCCGTGCCCCTGGTGACGGGACCGGTGGCCGTGGCCGTGCCGGGCGGCCGGACCGCGGCCACCGTGCCGGCCGCCACCCCGGGGCCCACCGCGCCGGTGACCCCGGCCGCGCCGACCACGCCGGCCGTTCCGTCCGCGCCTTCGGTACCTGAGCCGTCCCCCTCCGTGCCGGCCTCCTTCTCCCCGCAGGCCTCGCCGTCGTCCGGGCCGTCCGGGCCGTCCGGCTCCGCGGAGCCCGAGCCGGCGCCCGAGTCCGAGTCCGGGGCGGCGCCGTCCGCCGCGGGGGCCGCCCCCTCCGGCGCCGCCGTCCCGTCCGGTGAGGCGGCCCGGCCCGGGACGGCCGCCGGCTCCGCCGCCGCGTCCGCGGTGCTGCCGGCCGGGCGCCCCGGCCGGCAGCAGGCCGGGTGGGTGCGCCCCGGCGTCTCCCGGACCGAGTGGGAGCTGCGCCGCCAGCGGCACCACCCCGGGTCGGCGCCCGAGCGCACCGGGTCGGTCGGAGAACAGGCGCCGGAGCAGAGCCCGGACCTTGCCGCCGGACAGGCCGCGGAGCAGGCACCCGAGCCGCCGGACGGCGCCGGGGCGGGCGGCGCGTCCGGTGCCGCGGACGGTCCGGCGACCCCCTGGAGCCCCGCCGGGTCCGCGGACGCCTCCGACAGCGCCGCGCTGGCGCTCGGCAGCCCCGGTGCGCAGGCCGTCGCGGTCGGCCCGGCCGTGCTGCCGACCCGCTGGGACGACGTCTCCACCCGCCAGTTCCCGCTCGGCGCCGGTCTGGGTCTGATCGGCTGCGGCCTGGGTCTGATCGGTCTGCGGCTGCGGCGCGGCTGACCCGCCGCCCCGGCCGCGCGGCGCGCCCCGCGAACCCGGCGAACTGAGTATCCGTACGGATACCCGGGGCCCCGCCGGGCGCGTAGCGTCGTGCCCGTGGCGGGCGGGCCGGGTGACCGGGGGCCTCCACCCGACCAACCCCGGTGAGGGAGAATGTGATTCATGACGAATCCGATGAACGAGCGCTCGCCGCAGGATTTCCTGGCCATGGGCGGGCAGTCGCAGGACGGCCAGAAGGTGCTGATCGTCGGACCCGACGGGATGCCGGTGGGCCCCGGCACCGCGGGCCTGCCGGGCGACGACGAGGGCGACGGCCCGCGTGAGCTGCCGGTGACCGAGATGGTCGAGCAGCCCGCCAAGGTGATGCGGATCGGCAGCATGATCAAGCAGCTGCTGGAGGAGGTCCGGGCGGCTCCCCTGGACGAGGCCAGCCGGGCCCGGCTGAAGGACATCCACGCCAGCTCGATCAAGGAGCTGGAGCTCGGACTGGCCCCGGAGCTGGTCGCCGAGCTGGAGCGGCTCTCGCTGCCGTTCACCGAGGACTCCATCCCGACCGAGGCCGAGCTGCGGATCGCCCAGGCCCAGCTGGTGGGCTGGCTGGAGGGCCTGTTCCACGGCATCCAGACCGCGCTGTTCGCGCAGCAGATGGCGGCCCGCGCGCAGCTGGAGCAGATGCGCCGGGCGCTGCCGCCCGGTCTGCACGGCGGCGAGCCGGAGGGCGACGAGCCGGGCGAGGGCCGCGGCATCCGCTCCGGCCCGTACCTGTAGGCAGTACCCGTACCGCCACGGTCCCGACGGGGCCGCACGACACCGGGCCCGACGGGGCGGCCCGGTGCCGGACGCACGGCCGGCCGCCGCCGGGTTCCGACCAGGACACAGTGTCGGCCCTGGACCGGTCGGCGTCGTCGCGAGCCGATACCCTGGGCCCCTGTCGCGGCCCGGGCGAGCGCCGCGACAGGGGTCGGGCGGGCCGGCGGGCCGGACCCGAACACAGCACGGACGAGACCGAATGTCACGGTCGCGGCGGTACGGCCGCACCGAGGGGGAGCAGAGGACCATGAGCGAGCACGGCAACGCGGCGGTCGAGGGCTACTCCCTGGGCAACGGGCGGTACGTGCTGCAGCGGGTGCTGGGCGAGGGCGGCATGGCCTCGGTCCACCTCGCCCACGACAGCGTGCTGGACCGGTCGGTGGCGCTGAAGAGCATGCACGCCGAGCTGGGCCGCGACGCCTCGTTCAAGGAGCGGTTCCGCCGCGAGGCCCAGGCCGTGGCCAAGCTGGAGCACGGCAACATCGTCCGCGTCTACGACAGCGGCGAGGACATCGCGCCCGACGGCTCCAGCACGCCGTACATCGTGATGGAGCTGATCGACGGCAAGGGCCTGCGCGACGCGATCAACGAGGCGGTCGCCCAGCACGGTGCGATGCCGGTCGAGGAGGCCCTGCGGGTCACCGTCGGCGTGCTGAACGCGCTGGAGGCCTCGCACGACCGCGGTCTGGTGCACCGGGACATCAAGCCCGGCAACGTCATGTTCGACCGCAAGGGCGTCGTCAAGGTCATGGACTTCGGCATCGCCCGCGCGCTGGAGACCGGGGTCACCTCGATGACCCAGACCGGCATGGTGGTCGGCACCCCGCAGTACCTCTCGCCCGAGCAGGCGCTGGGCAAGCCGGTGGACGCCCGCTCCGACCTCTACTCGGTCGGCGTGATGCTCTTCGAGATGATCACCGGGCAGCTGGTCTTCGACGGCGACTCGGCGTTCTCGATCGCCTACAAGCACGTCCAGGAGGAGCCGCCGGCGCCCTCCGCCCTCAACCAGCGGCTCACCCCGGCGGTCGACGAGTTCGTCGCCACGGCGCTGCGCAAGGACCCGGCGCACCGCTTCCCGAGCGCCGCGGCGATGCGCGACGAGGCCGAGCGGCTGATAGCGGCGGCCAAGGGCGGCGGCAGCCCGCTGGCGGCCAGCAACCCGCTGGTGATCACCGACGGGCCGCGTTCGGTGCACGCCGCGCCGCAGGCCCCGCAGACGCCGCAGCCGCAGTTCCTCCACCAGCCGGCCGCGCAGCCGCAGTACCGGACCCCGCCGCCGCCGGCCTTCCAGGCCCCGCAGACGCCGCAGCCGCAGTTCCTGCACCAGCCGGCGCCGCAGCCCCAGGCGTACCAGACCCCGCCGCCGGCCTTCCCGGCCCCGCACACCCCCCAGCCGCAGTTCCTCCACCAGCAGGGCGCGCAGCAGGCGCACACCCCGCCGCCGCACCCGATGCCGGCGCCGCCGTTCCAGCCGGCCCCGGCGTCCAACAGCGGCGGCTGCTCGACCGCCCTGGTGATCATCGGCATCATCGTCGGCGTGATCGTGCTGGCCGTCATCATCATCGCGATCGTGGTCAACCGGGCCGAGCGGGACGCGAAGTCGAGCGGCAGCACGCGGGTCTCGGGCACCGTCGCGACGGTGCTCCGGCTGGACGGTCCGGCCGACCGGAATGGCCTGCTCTGACGCGTTCCGTCCGGATCGCGCGTGCTACAGGGGTCGGCCGGAGGCGGTAGCGTTCGGGCATTACGAGCGACAGGGCACCGCGATCCGAGCGAAGGCCCGGGGCGAGGAGCGATGGCACAGACGCAGCAGCCGGACGACGACGGGGCCTGGGCGACCGGTCCGGCCGGCGGTGCCCCGAGGCCGCCAGAGCCCGGCAGCGACGCCGCCACCACCGCACTCCCGCCGTACGGCGGCCCGCAGACGCCCGGCCGGGGCACCGCGGCCCCGCTGGGCACCGTCGGGGACGGCCGCTACCGGCTGACCCACCGGCTCGGCCGGGGCGGCATGGCCGAGGTGCTCGCCGCCCAGGACGTCCGGCTCGGCCGGACCGTCGCGGTGAAGCTGCTCCGCGGCGAACTGGCGCAGGACGAGATCGCCCGGCTGCGCTTCACCAGGGAGGCGCACGCCGTCGCGGCGCTCAACCACCACGCGATCGTCTCGGTGTACGACACCGGCGAGGAGTACGTCGGCGAGGAGTCGACGCCGTACATCGTGATGGAGCTGGTCGAGGGCCGCACCGTCCGCGAACTGCTGGTGGACGAGGCGGCGCCGCCGGTCGACCAGGCGCTGATCATCATCGCCGGGGTGCTTGAGGCGCTCTCCTACAGCCACCGGCACGGCATCGTGCACCGTGACATCAAGCCCGCGAACGTGATCATCACGAACAGCGGCGCGGTCAAGGTGATGGACTTCGGCATCGCCCGGGCGCTCACCGGCACGGCCTCGACGATGACCCAGACCGGCATGGTCATGGGTACCCCGCAGTACCTCTCGCCCGAGCAGGCGCTGGGCAAGCCGGTCGACCACCGCTCCGACCTGTACGCGGCCGGCTGCATGCTCTACGAACTGCTGGCGCTGCGCCCGCCCTTCACCGGGGACACCCCGCTGTCGGTGGTCTACCAGCACGTGCAGGACCAGCCGGTGCCGCCCTCGCAGGCGAACCCGCGGGTGCCGGCCGGGCTGGACCACCTGGTGCTGCGCTCGCTCGCCAAGAACCCGGACGACCGCTTCCAGGACGCCGACGAGTTCCGCGCCCACATCGAGCACGCGTTGCGCGAGCTGACCGGCGGCACCGGGGGCTGGGCCGTCGGCGCCGCTGCCGGGGCGGGCCACGGCGGAGCGCTGCCGGCGGTCGGCACGGACGAGACCGCGGTGCTCGGGGCGGGTCTCCCGGGCGACCCGACATCGGTGCTGCCGTACCAGGTGCCGGGCGGACCGCACACCCCGGCCTCGCCCTACCCGGCGGCCGGCGGGCCGTACGGGGGCGACTCCGGCGACGGGCACGGCGCCGACGGGTCCGGCCACGGCGGGGGCCGCCGGCGCGGGCCCTGGCGCCTGGTGGCCGGCATCGTGGCGGTGATCGTCGCGGCCGGCACCGGCATCGGCCTGGCGCTCAGCGGGAACGACGACGAGGACCCGGGCGGCAAGCCCGGGGGCAGCACGCCGTCCGCCGGCGTGGTGTCGACGGCTCCGGAGACCGCCCCGCCGAGCTCCGGACCGACCGCGACCACCGGCCAGACCGGCCAGAACTCGCGGCGGCCCCAGCAGCCGACCGACACCGGCAACAACAACAACGGCGGTGGCGGCAACCAGAACCAGCAGCCGAGCCAGTCGACGGGCAAGCACCCGCAGAGCCCGACCTCGACGCCGACCATGACCGGCACCCGGCCGGCGACGCCGACGCCGAGCGCGACCGGGTCGGCCACCACCCAGCCGAGCACGAGCCCGACCACGGGGACGGGCGGGACGACGGCGCCGACCACCCCGGCCGCGACCAACCCGCCGCCCGGCGGCGGTGCCACGACCCCGGCGGCGGGCGGCGGCGCCACGACGAAGCCGCCGGTGGTGCCGACCATCCCGCCGCCGGTGACGAACGGCTGATCCGCCGGGTCAGTTGGCGAAGGCGTCCAGGACCTGCTCGTACTCCTCGCACCACCACGCCAGCTGGCCCGCGGAGGCGGGGTAGAGCGGGTCGGCCCGGTGGTCGGCCCGCTGGTAGCGCCACTGGAGCATCCAGAAGTCGTTCAGCCGCTCCCACCAGACCCGGTGGGCAGCGGCCGCCAGGTGTTCGGCGGTGGCCGCCCCGGTGGCCCGGTAGGACTGCGACCAGTGCCGGACCCGGACGAGGTCCAGCACCCCGGTGGCGCGGTCGTTGAAGACCAGGGTGGCCGCGCGGACGGCCTCCTCGGCGCGCGGCTGCGGTCCGAGCTTGTCCCAGTCCAGGACGGCCGTGATCCGGTCGCCGTGGTGCAGCAGGTTCAGCCCGTGGAAGTCGCCGTGGGTCCAGCCGGTGGGCGGGGCGGCCTGCGGCGCGGGCCGGCGGTGGGCATGCTCGGTGAGCAGCTCCAGCCGTTCGCCCAGCCGGCGGTCGACCAGGACGTCCAGCTCGCCGTGCGGCTCGTGCTCGCGGGCCCGGCGGCGGAGGTCACGGGCGAGCGCGGCACTGTCCAGTGGGTCGGCGCTGCGGTAGCCGTCGGGTTGTGCGACGGGGGCGCAGACGTCGTCGAGGGCGCCGTGCAGGCGGCCGAGCAGCGCACCCAGCTCGGCGCACTGCGACAGCGGCAGTTCGGTGCCGTGCCGGTGCCGGCCCTCCACCCAGGGGAAGAGCGCGAACAGCCGGCCGCCGAACGCGGCGATCGTGCCGGTCCGCTCGGCGAGGGGCAGCGGGGGTGCGACGGGAAGGCCCAGGGCGGCCAGCCCGCTCATCGCACGGTGGTGGGCGGCGACCGCTTCGCGGCCGGCGGTCGCGGCGTCGATGTAGCACTTCAGGAAGTAGGTGCCGGCCTCGGCGGTCACCCGGTAGCCGCGGTTCAGCAGGCCTTCGGCGACGGGTTCGGCGGTGAGCAGGCGGCCCACCCGGTAGCGGCGCAGGACCTCGGCGAGCGCGGCATGGGGGACGGGTGGGCTGAGGGTTCCTATCGGCGGAGCGGTGAGGTCGGGACGGGCTGGTGCACAGGCGAGGGTCTGGCTGAAAGTCACAGCCAGAGGTTAGGACCTCTCGGCGGGGGTCCTTGACAGTTCGTCAGTTGTGTGCATCCGGGCTATCCGTGCTGGTGGTCCGCCTGGTGGCGGGCGACGAACGCGGCCGCCTGGGTCCGGCGCTCCATCCCCATCTTCGCGAGCAGACTGGAGACGTAGTTCTTCACCGTCTTTTCGGCGAGGTGCAGTTCATTGCCGATCTGACGATTTGTCATTCCTTCGCCGATCAAGTCCAGAATGCGGCGCTCCTGCTTGGTCAGCTGGGCGAGCCGTTCGTCCTCCTTCCCGCCGCCGTCGCGCAGCCTGGCGAGCACCCGGCTGGTGGCGACCGGGTCGAGCAGCGACCGGCCGGCCGCGACGTCCCGGACGGCGGTGATCAGGTCGGTTCCGCGGATCGCCTTCAGCACGTAGCCGGAGGCCCCGGCCATGATCGAGTCGAACAACGCCTCGTCGTCGGAGAACGAGGTCAGCATCAGGCACTTGATCTCCGGCAGCCGGGAGCGGATCTCCCGGCAGACCTCGACGCCGTTGCCGTCCGGCAGCCGGACGTCCAGGACCGCGACGTCGGGGTGCACGGCCGGGATCCGGGTCAGTGCCTCGGCCGCGGTGCCGGCCTCGCCGACCACCTCGATGTCGTCCTCGACGGAGAGGAGTTCGTGCACGCCCCTGCGGACCACCTCGTGGTCGTCGAGGAGGAATACCCTGATTTGTCCCTTGTCGCTCACGCGCAAAGCCTCCCATATCACCCTACGAAAGACCTCCCGCCCGCACCGGGCCGGGGTCGCGATCCGGCCAGACCGGTCGAAACCGATGCCGGTAACCCCCTTACGCGAGAGCCTCCGCCCGGATAACGTGCGCTGGTGTCCTGAAGGCGACCGAATTGAGAGCTGCGCCACACGCGCTCTTGTGGAGCCCGAACAAGTAGGACGTCCTAGCGCAGACGCGTCGAGGGCGGACGCTGGGTAACGTTCTCGTGAGGGACGCCGTCGGAAAAGGATCACCACCTGCCCCGCAGATGGGAGCGCACACCCACGCGCGCCCCGCGAGGCGGTGACCGGACCGGTCACCGGCGACCCCGGGCGGCCGGACAGACCGAGGAGTGAACGTGACCGTCAAAAGCACGGCGAGGGCTCGCAAGAAGGCGGCCCCCGGCGTTCCGGACACCCGCCGCACCACGGGCAAGGACGCCAAGGCGGAGCTCGTCCAGCTGCTCACCCCGGAAGGCGAGCGGGTCGAGCACCCGGACTTCCCGCTGACGGTGGAGCCGGAGGAGCTGCGGGCCCTCTACCGTGACCTGGTGCTGGTGCGCCGGTTCGACGCGGAGGCCACCTCCCTGCAGCGCCAGGGCGAGCTGGGCCTGTGGGCCTCGCTGCTCGGCCAGGAGGCGGCCCAGGTCGGCTCCGGCCGCGCGCTGCGGCCCGGCGACTACGCCTTCCCCACCTACCGCGAGCACGGTGTCGCCTGGTGCCGCGACGTCGACCCGCTGAACCTGCTCGGCATGTTCCGCGGCGTGAACCACGGCGGCTGGGACCCGAACGAGAAGAACTTCCACCTGTACACCATCGTGATCGGCGCGCAGACCCTGCACGCCACCGGTTACGCGATGGGCATCACCAAGGACGGCGCCGACGACGCGGTGATCGCGTACTTCGGCGACGGCGCGTCCAGCCAGGGCGACGTCAACGAGGCCTTCACCTTCGCCTCGGTCTACAACGCGCCGGTGGTCTTCTTCTGCCAGAACAACCAGTGGGCGATCTCCGAGCCCACCACCACCCAGACCACCATCCCGCTGTACCGCCGCGCGTCCGGCTTCGGCTTCCCGGGCGTCCGGGTCGACGGCAACGACGTGCTGGCCTGCCTCGCGGTGACCCGCTGGGCGCTGGAGCACGCGCGCAGCGGCAACGGCCCGGTGCTGGTCGAGGCGTTCACCTACCGGATGGGCGCGCACACCACCTCCGACGACCCGACCCGCTACCGGCCGGCCGAGGAGACCGAGGCCTGGAAGGCCAAGGACCCGATCACCCGGCTCCGCGCCCTGCTGGAGAAGGAGGGCCTCGCGGACGAGGAGTTCTTCGCCTCGGTCGAGGCCGAGAGCGAGCGGCTCGGGCTGCGGGTGCGCGAGGGCGTGCGCGGCATGCCGGACCCGGACCCCACCCTGATCTTCGACCACGTCTACGCGGAGCCGCACGCGCTGGTCGATGAGGAACGGGCCGGGTACGTCGAGTACGCGGCCTCCTTCGAGGCGGGGGAGAACCTCTGATGGCCGGTCAGCTCAGCATCGCCAAGGCGCTCAACAGCGCGCTGCGCAAGTCGCTGGAGAACGACCCGAAGACCGTCCTGATGGGCGAGGACATCGGCAAGCTCGGCGGCGTCTTCCGGATCACCGACGGCCTGCAGAAGGACTTCGGCGAGGGCCGGGTGATCGACACCCCGCTCGCCGAGTCCGGCATCGTCGGCACCGCGATCGGCCTCGCGCTGCGCGGCTACCGCCCGGTCGTGGAGATCCAGTTCGACGGCTTCGTCTACCCGGCCTTCGACCAGATCGTCTCCCAGCTGGCCAAGATGCACGCCCGCGCGCTCGGGCACGTCAAGATGCCGGTCACCGTCCGGATCCCCTACGCGGGCGGCATCGGCGCGGTCGAGCACCACAGCGAGTCGCACGAGGCCTACTTCGCGCACACCGCCGGCCTGCGGGTGGTCTCGCCGTCCAGCGCGCACGACGCGCACTGGATGCTGCGCCAGGCCATCGAGTCGGACGACCCGGTGATCTTCCTGGAGCCCAAGCGCCGCTACTGGGACAAGGGCGAGGTCGGGGACGCGGCCGACCTGGGCCTGCACGACGCGCGGATCGTCCGCCCCGGGACCGATGCCACGCTGATCGCCTACGGGCCGATGGTCAAGGTCTGCCTGGAGGCCGCCGCGGCCGCCGAGGAGGACGGCCGCCGGCTGGAGGTCGTCGACCTCCGCTCGCTGACCCCGGTGGACTTCGCCGCCCTGGAGGAGTCGGTGAAGCGGACCGGCCGGGCCGTCGTGGTGCACGAGGCGCCGGTGTTCCTGGGCATGGGCGCCGAGCTGGCCGCCCGGATCACCGAGCGGTGCTTCTACCACCTGGAGGCACCGGTGCTGCGGGTCGGCGGCTACTACGCGCCGTACCCGCCGTCCCGGGTCGAGGAGGCCTTCCTCCCCGACCTGGACCGCGTGCTCGACGCCGTCGACCGCGCGTTCGCGTACTGATTACGGGGAGCGAAGATGACCACCGAAGTTCGCTCGCTCCGCGAGTTCAAGATGCCCGACGTGGGCGAGGGCCTCACCGAGGCCGAGATCCTCAGCTGGTACGTCAAGCCCGGTGACACCGTCACCGACGGGCAGGTCGTCTGCGAGGTCGAGACCGCCAAGGCCGCCGTGGAGCTGCCGATCCCGTTCACCGGGGTCGTCGAGCAGCTGTTCTTCCCGGAGGGCGCGACGGTCGACGTCGGCACCGTGATCATCTCGGTCGCGGTGGCCGGTGCGGCGGGAGCACCCGCTCCGGCGGCTCCGGCCGCCGCTCCGGCACCGGCGGCCGTTGCTGCGGAGGCCGCCGAGCCCGAGCGGCGCGAGGTGCTGGTCGGCTACGGTCCGCGGACCGGCGGCAGCCAGCGCCGGGCGCGCCGCACCACGGCCGCCGTTCCGGCGCCCGCCGTGGCTCCGGCGCCCGTCGCGGTCCAGACCGCGGCCGCGGTTCCGGTTCCGGTCGTGGCGGTCCCCGTCGCGGTTCCGGCACCGGCCGAGGCCGTCGCGGTGACCGGTGACCGGCCGCTGGCCAAGCCGCCGGTGCGCAAGCTGGCCAAGGACCTGGGGATCGACCTGAGGGCCGTCACCCCGTCCGGCCCGGACGGCGTGATCACCCGCGACGACCTGCACGCCCACGCCGCGGCCGCAGTCGCCCCGGCGCCGGCCGCCGCCCCGGTCGGGGCCGAGGCCGTCGAGCCGGCCGTCGCCGCGCCCGCGGTGGAGCCCGGCACGGGCGACGTCCGGGTGCCGATCAAGGGCGTCCGCAAGGCGACCGCGCAGGCGATGGTGGCCTCGGCCTTCACCGCCCCGCACGTCACCGAGTTCGTGCAGGTCGACGTCACCCGGACGATGAAGTTCGTCCGCCGCCTCAAGGAGAGCGGCGAGCTGGGCCGGGACGTCCGGGTCAGCCCGCTGCTGCTGGTCGCCAAGGCGCTGCTCACGGCGATCAGGCGCAACCCCGGGATCAACGCCCAGTGGGACGAGGCGGCCCAGGAGATCGTCATCAAGGGCCGGGTGAACCTCGGCATCGCCGCGGCCACCCCGCGCGGCCTGATCGTCCCCAACATCAAGGACGCGGGCTCGAAGACCCTCTCCGGTCTGGCGGTCTCGCTCGGCGAGCTGATCGACACCGCCCGCCAGGGCCGGACCGCGCCCGGTGACATGCAGGGCGGCACGGTCACGATCACCAACGTCGGCGTCTTCGGCGTCGACAGCGGCACCCCGATCCTCAACCCCGGGGAGGCGGCCATCCTCGCCTTCGGGGCGGTCCGGGAGCTGCCGTGGGTGCACAAGGGCAAGGTCGTCCCGCGCCAGGTCACCACGCTGGCCCTGTCCTTCGACCACCGGCTGGTCGACGGCGAGCTGGGCTCCAGGGTGCTGGCCGACATCGCGGGCATCCTGGAGCACCCGAAGCGGCTGATCACCTGGGGCTGATCCCGGGCGGTCCGCGTCACGCGCACCGGGGCCCGTCCCGCCGGCCCGTCCGGCGGGGCGGGCCCCGCCGTGTTCCCGGCTCCCGGTGGCACCCACAACCGGTGACGCTGTGTGTTCACACGATCGGTGAACGGTGAACGGCTCTGTTCCCGGGGGACGGGCGACCCGTTCACCGTTCGTTGCCGGTACGGCCACCCCGGCTCCCTAGCCTTCGGGCGCGCGTCCCCGTCGTCCGACCGGACGGCGGGCCATACGCTTCCCCCCGGGAGTCAGCATGGAACGACGTACCTTCCTGCGCGGCGCCGTCGCCGGCGCTTCGGCCGCGGCCTTCGTCGGCACCCTGACCCACGGCGCCGCCTACGCGGCCCCGGCACAGAACGGGCCCGGCCCGTACGGGGCGCTCGGCGCCGCCGACGCCAACGGCGTCCAGCTCCCCGCCGGCTTCACCAGCCGGGTCGTCGCCCGGTCGGGCCAGGTGGTCCCCGGTACCTCGTACACCTGGCACAGCGCACCCGACGGCGGCGCCTGTTTCGCCGACGGGACGGGCTGGATCTACGTCTCCAACTCGGAGATCAACCCCTCCGGCGGTACGAGCGCGCTCCGCTTCAACTCCTCGGGCACGGTCAACGGGGCGTACCGGATCCTCTCCGGCACCCGGCAGAACTGCGCCGGCGGCGCCACCCCGTGGAACACCTGGCTGTCCTGCGAGGAGGTCGGCCTCGGCTACGTCTACGAGACCGACCCGTTCGGCGTGAACGCCGCCGTCCGCCGTGACGCGCTGGGCAGGTTCAAGCACGAGGCCGCCGCCGCGGACCCGGTCCGCCGGGCGATCTACCTGACCGAGGACGAGACCGACGGCTGCTTCTACCGGTTCCTGCCCACCACCTGGGGCAACCTGTCGGCCGGCACCCTCCAGGTCCTCAAGGCCGGCACCGCCACCTCCGGCACCTTCACCTGGGCCACCGTTCCCGACCCCGACGGCTCCCCGGCCACCACCCGCAGCCAGGTCTCCGGCGCGAAGCGGTTCAACGGCGGCGAGGGCTGCCACTACGCCAACGACACGGTCTGGTTCACCACCAAGGGCGACAACCGGGTCTGGCAGGTCGACCTGGCCGCCGGCACCTACGAGCTGGCCTACGACGACTCGCTGGTCAGCCCCGGAACCGCGCCGCTGACCGGGGTCGACAACGTCACCGGCTCCACCTTCGGGGACCTGTACGTCGCCGAGGACGGCGGCAACATGGAGATCTGCGTCATCACCCCGGACGACGTCGTCGCGCCGTTCCTGCGGATCACCGGCCAGTCCTCCTCGGAGATCACCGGCCCGGCGTTCTCCCCCGACGGCAGCCGCCTCTACTTCTCCAGCCAGCGCGGGACCACCGGCAGCTCCTCCGGCGGCATCACCTACGAGGTCACCGGCCCGTTCCGCCGCTGACCGGCGGGAGGGGACACGGGAAGGGGCCCTGCCTCCGCACCGCCG
>NZ_JBHJRC010000066.1:0-31832 GCF_042261735.1 Kitasatospora sp. NPDC056327
CCCGCACGCACGCCCGCCGTGCGGGCGGGCGGGCGGGTGATCATGGCCGTGGACCGGCCGACGGAACACCGCCAACCGGCGGCGTGATGTCGTACATGCCGGGGCCGTCGAGGTAGCGCACCGTGTTGAGGTCGCGTTGCAGGACGGCGTCCACCGGGTGGCTGAGGGTCAGGGTGGCCGGGTACTCGCGGTCGTAGGTGGTCGCGGTGATGGTGTCGCCGGGGCGTACCAGGACGGTGAGGGAGCGGAATCCGGCCAGCCGTTCGATCCGGTCCAGCGCGCGGTAGCCCCGCAGGCGTCCCGACGCCGGGGCGACCAGCGCCGCCCAGGCGAACGCGTGCCGCCGTCGGTAGGGGCGGTCGGCCCGGGCGCGGAACCGGTCGGGGCGGACGTAGGCGTCGACGCTCCACTCCAGCTGGCCCTCGCCCAGGACCTCGGCCGTGTAGTAGGGCAGCCCCGAGACGCGGGCGCCGGCCTCGACCAGCCGCGGGCCGTCCGGGGTCAGCTTGATCTCCAGGTGTGCCGCGCCGTACCGGATTCCGAGGGAGTCCAGCACCCGGCGGCCGTAGTCGAAGAGCTCGCCGACCGGCTCCTCGTCGGAGCGCAGCAGCACCTGTGCGGTCACCAGGTCCCGGACCCCGTTGGCCTCGATCCGCTCGGTGCGCCAGGCGTCGGTCAGCCGGTGCGCACCCGCGCAGCTGACCGTGTTCACGATGTACTCGGCGCCCACCAGGTACTCCTGGGCCACCACCTCGGTGACCGGCTCGCCCAGGAGCGTGCGGCGGCTGCGCAGTCCGCGCAGCGCGGCGGCCGAGTCCCGCGGCAGGTCGCAGAACGACACACCGGCGCCCCAGTAACCGCGCAGGGGTTTGACGACCACGGTCCCGCCGAGCTTCTCGTGCCAGGCGAGCAGTTCGGCCTCGTCGCCGGTGCGCAGCTGCCGCATGCCGGGGACGCCCTGCGCCTTGATCGTCTCGATCTGCACGTACTTGTCGCGCCGCGCGCTGCTCAGGGCCGTGCCGTTGGTGGGCAGGCCCAGCCGTTCGGAGAGGGTGTCGGCGAGCTCCACCCCGGTCTCGCGGCCGGCCAGGACAGCGACCGTGTCCAGCGCGGCGAGCCGTGCGGCCAGGGCGTCCGGGTCGCCGTCGTGGACCAGCACACGGCCGAAGGCCCGGTCGTCCGCCGGATCGACGCCGGGCGGATGGGCGGCTGTGCTCCGGACCTGGATCACCTCGCCGTCCAGCGCGCCGAACGCGCCGGCGAAGCCGGAGGCGGTGCCGTACGCGTCGACGACCGCGACACGGAATGCTGGCATCGGTTGCCTGCCTCAACTGTTGGCCGGCGCGGAGCCGGGGTGGGCGACGTCGGCGCGGAGTGCGAGGAGCCGGTAGACCGCGTTGGTGAGCACGTGCCGGACGCTGAACCCCGAGGTGCCGGGGTCCCGGCCGTCCAGGATGTCGTGCTCGCCGCCCTGCCCGTGGATGTCGCGACGGGTCAGCCCGGTCCGGTCGCGGAACGCCTCGGGGAGCGCGTGGCGGGTGACGCCCAGGTGGGCCATCCGGAAGTCGACGAACCTGTCGATCACCCGGACCAGCCGGTCGCGGCCCGCGGGGTCGAGCACCAGCCGTCCGTCCCGCAGCCGCTGGGACACGTTCGCCCCGCGGATGGAGTCGCCGCGCCATCGCGCGAGGACGGGCCGGGACCAGGAGGGGAAGTAGGACATCGACTGGTCCAGGAAGACGCCGTACTCCTTCGACGGCGGCAGCAGGGCGAGTTCGAGGAGGTGGACGCTGGGCATGAACGCGCCGCTCGCGCCGCGCGGGCCGCCGGGATGGCCCATGTGGTAGGGGCGGAACCGGTCGAACGCCTCCTGCGACAGCCTGCGGTACCTCGCCATGTACCGGGTGAACTCCGCGAGGTGTTCGCCGACGTCGTCCAGGACCGCGGCGGGCCGGGCGGTGACGAGCCGGTCGGTGACGAGCCGGTCGGGGGCGGGCCGGCCGGCGGTGGGCCGGACGGTCGCCGGCAGGACCAGCGAACGCAGGCCGTACGCCGCCGACCTGGCCCACGGCTCGGAGAGGTGGTGGCCGAGGTAGAAGTCCCGTTCGAGGGCGGCGTCCCGGCCTGCGGAGAACACCCGGATGTCGCCGCTGCGCAGGTGTTCCTCGCAGTTGACGTCGATCAGGAGCTCGTAGCTCAGGTGGGGATCCAGGGCGGGGAACCTGCCGCACCGGGTGGAGATCAGCTCGGTCAGGGCCCGGGGCGCGGCCTGGGGCCCGGCGGGTGCGTAGCCGCTGAGCAGGAAGAGCAGGTCGAGCTGGAGGAGGCGGGCGGTCCGTTCGTCGTCCTCGGCGAGGACCACCGGAGCGACGCTCCGGAGCATCTGCTCCTGTAAGTCTGCGAGTTGATGATACGTCAGGCGACCTGCGGAGATGTCTTCGAGGGCGACGGGGAGGCTGTTCAGGACGTAGTCGCGCAGGGCGGAGCCGAAGGGGCCGCCGGAGGCGGGAGGGGTGTGCTGCGGGTGGTGCGCGGCACCGTCGAAGAGCCGGGTACTGTTCACGTCTGCTCCTTGCCGGCCGCCGGGACGGGCCGTGGCGGTACGGAAGTCGGGGTTGTTCGCGGGCGCGGTTGTCTGCCGGTTGCTGTGCCGGCAGCGCCGGGGGACTCCTCGGCGGGGCGGGGCGGGCCGGGCGCGGGTCGTGCCGCTCCCTGCGCCCCGAGGTGGAGCCCATCGGTCCTCACTGTCACGCGCGCTGTGTCCGGCTCGCATCAGTCATATGACTCTGAGTCCGTGACGGTGTCGGGAGCGGGGCGCGCGGCGGACCGCGGTCGAGAACGGCGCGGGGAGGGGAGTTCAGGCCCGGGCGGGCCGGGTTCGGGGGAAAGGAGCCCGGCCCCCGGACCCTGCTCCCGGACCGCCCGGCCCGGGAGCAGAGGTGACCGCTCAGGCGAGGGGGGCCGTCCGGCGCGGCGCGGGGAAGACGTGACGGTCCAGCAGTGCCGGGCGCGGGGCCAGCCCGGGGCCGCCGGCCCGGATCCAGTCGGCGACCGCCTCCGTCGCGGCCGGGTCGTTGACCAGGCCCAGCCAAACCGGCCGTCCGCCGGCCGACCGGCCCCCGGCGGAGGGCCGGACCACGATCACGTTCGCGCGCTCGCACACGTCCAGGCACTCGGAGACCCGCACCGGGGCGGCCTCGCGCAGCCGCGCGGTCTGCGCGGCGTGGTCCGTGCCGGTCACCTTGACCGTGCCGCAGCAGCAGTCGCGGCAGACCACCACCCGGCAGGGCGCCGGGCCGGGCGGTTCCGCCGCCGTACCGCCGTCTGCCGCGGTTCCCGTCGTGCTCCCCGGGCCGGCTGCGGTACCGACCGCCGTTCCACTGCCGGCCGCCGGGCCGGTGGGCGTTCCGCCGCCGGCTCCGGCCGTTCCGGTGTCCATGAGGTCGGGCATGCCGAACCACCCCTCTCTCCGGGGAGATCCGCCCCGGGCTCCTGCGAGGTGGCGACGCCGTGAGTCTCCTGGCTCCCGGGTCGCAGCTCGTCCCGGCCTTCCCGCCCCTCACGGGGGCAGTGGCCCGCGCGGGATCCGCTCGCCGGTCACAGTGGCGGGACCGCTCCGGATTCTCACCGGATTCCTCGTTCCGCCGTCGCCCTGTCGTCGATCATCATTCCATCGGACCGGCTTCCCGCCCAGCCCGTCCCCGAACCGGCCGGCCGGCCGCTCGGCCCGGTGGACGGCCCTCATACGGCCGGTGCCGTCCGCAGGCCGGTACACCCGCCAGGCCGACGCACCCGCCAGGCCGACGGCACCCACGCGCGCAGCCCGGCGCCGTCCGCCGTACGTCCGCCGCCCCCGACGCCGAACCGCCCGCTCGCCGCTCGCCCGCTCAGCCCCACCCGCTCACCCGGTCCCGCCGGCCTGCCCGCTGGAGGCCGACGGCGCCGGCGCCGCCGGCGGCCGCGTCCGCCCGCCGTCGTGGCCGGAGGCCACCACCGCGATCAGGCCGACCACGACGGCCGCCACCGCGACCCGTCCGAGCGCCCGCACCACCCACGCCGGCAGCGCCCGCGCCCCGCCGGCCCCCGGTGCCCCCAGCCGCTCGGCCCGCCGGGCGGGCCGCAGCAGCCGGACCAACAGCAGTACGGCGAGCGGCACTTGCAGCAGCCACACGACGGTGCGCGGCCACTCGCCGTACCAGACGTTGGTCCCGTAGAGCAGCGTGTGCCAGACGCTCAGCACGTAGACGACGATCACGAAGCGGTGCAGCCGGCGCCAGGTGTTCGGCCCGATCCGGTGCCGCACGTAGAACAGCAGGCCGAGTGGCACGGCCAGGTAGAGCGCGCCCTGCCCGAGCGGGATGGCGGTCCGGCCGGTGCCGGAGTCGTACCAGCCGGGCACGAAGCTGTCGGCGAACCCCGACCAGAGCCGGTCGCCCCACGTCGACTCGGCCTCGTAGCGCACGAGTTCGGCCGCGAACAGCAGCGCGTGCGCGAACATCAGGGCCGTCGTGGTCAGGCTCGTCGTGCGGTGCCAGCGCTCCAGGGTCTGCCGCGCGACCGGTAGCCGGGCGGGCCGCGGCCCGGACAGCAGCAGCCCGAGCACCACCGTCCCCCACGCCCACAGCAGCCCCGACCAGCCGAACGCCTGGCTCAGCAGGTACATCCAGTACGTGCCCGCGTCGTCCATGAACGGCATGACCGCCACCGTCGCCGAGGTGCCGGCGTTCATCCGGACGTACAGCAGCAGGAACACCGCCGCGGTGACGCCGAACGCCGCGCCCGCGTCGGGCAGTGCGGCCCGCAGGTCGGAGCGGAGGGCGACGCGTTCGGCGGGCCGTCGTCCGGCGGCGGGCGGGGCGTCCGGACCGTCGCCCCGCGGCGTCGTCTCAGGCAGCATCGTGGACCTTCCGGAACGGCGGGACACCGTTTGACGGTGTACAGCGGGAGGTGGGTCGAACAAGTGTGACGGAGGGGTTCCGCCTTGCCGAGCCCGTATCCGGCCAGAGTGACACGTGCGCCGCCGGTCCTTCCGCCGCAGCGCCCCGACGCCCCGGCCCGCGGACCGACGGCATTCGGACAACCGTGCGCGCGCGCTCTGCCACCGGAGCGCGAGCCCCCGTATGCTCGTGTCCGCAGCTGGTTCGCGCCTCCTGTCCGACCCGACCTCGGCAGCGCGACGCAAGAGGGAACCCGGTGGGAAACCGGGACTGTCCCGCAGCGGTGAGTGGGAACGAAAGCCGTCAACAGCACCGGGACCGGGCTCCGCCCCGGCCCGGCAAGCGACGGCCGGTAGGCGTGCGCCGCCCCCGGCGCACCGGCCCACGAGTCCGAAGACCTGCCGCTGCGCCCGCACCCCCACGTGCGGGCTGTGCACGGTGACCTCGTGGACCGGGTCGGCGGTACGGACGGCTGCGCAGCGTGCGACGACGCGCCGTACCTTCCTCCTCCGGGTCGTCACGCGGGGCTCGGAACGAGGAGGAGTACGTGTCCGTGACCGCGCGAGTTCCGCCCGCCCGCACCGGGCGCCGGCCGACCCGCCGTCCGGCGGCCCGGGTGGTGCCCCGGTGACCCCCACCGGAGGGGCCCGGCCCGCCCCGCCGCCGGGCGGCACGGTCTCCGGTGTCTGCCACGGCACCCTGGGCGAGCTGTACCAGGGGCCGCTGCACGCCGGCCCCCGGCCCGACATCGCGGTGGTGTCGTTCCCCGTCGACCGCCACTCCTGGGTGCACTTCACCCCGGGGACGGACCCACCGGGGCCGCTGCCGCTCGGGGAGAAGGCCGCGACGGCGGCCCGGCTGTTCCTGGAGCGCTTCGGACTGACCCTGCCGCCGGGCCGCTGGTGCGTGCACTCCGACCTCACCGTCGGTGTGGGCATGGCGAGTTCGACCGCCGACATCGTGGCGACACTGCGCTGTCTGTTCCGGATCTTCGCGCTGCCGTACGACACCGGGGTGGTGCTCGCCGTGCTGCGCGAGATCGAGCGCGCGGACAGCGTCTTCCTCGACGAGTTCGCCCTCTACCTGAGCGGCCGGCACCGGGTGGTGCGGCGGATGGGCGCCGGAATCGGCTTCCACACCGCGTACATCACCGAGCCCGGGACGGTGGACACCGCCGCCGTCACCGACCTGCTGCTCGGGCACTACCGGCGGCACGGCGAGGAGTACCGGCGCTGCCTGACCGACCTGCTGAAGGGCTTCGCCGCGGGCGACCCGGCCGCCGTCGCGCGGACGGCCACGGTGAGCGCCACGCTCTCCCAGCAGGTCCTCCCCAAGGCCACGTTCGACGAACTGCTCGCCCACCGCGAGGAGTTCGGCGCCGACGGGATCTTCGTCGCCCACACCGGCTGCCTGATCGGCTACCTGCTCCCCGGACGCCCCGACGCCGCGCTCAAGTCGGACCTGTCCGCGTTCTTCCACACGCTCGGCCACCAGTGTTCCTTCGCCCAAGGAGGCTACAGGTGATCCACCCCCACATCGCCGACGCCCTGAAGGTCCCCGATCTCGTCCGGCTCACCGACGGCCTCGTGCTGGTCCGGTTCGAGTCGATGAAGATCTACTCGGCGCTCGCCGCCGTCCGCCACCTGCTGGAACGCGGCACCGTCCACCCGGGCCAGACCCTGGTGGACAGCTCCAGCGGCATCTACGCCTACGCGCTGGCGCTCGCCTGCCACCGCTACGGCATGCACTGCCACATCGTCGCCTCCACCACCGTCGACGCCACCACCCGCGCCCAGCTGGAGATCCTCGGCGCCACCGTCGAGCAGGTCGTGCCCTCCCGCGACCTCAAGCTGGACCAGGAGCTGCGGGTGCGGCGGGTGCGCGAACTGCTGGCCGTGCACCCGGACTGGCACTGGATGCGGCAGTACCACGACGACATCCACTACCTCGGCTACCACGACGTCGCCGACCGGATCACGGCCGCCTTCCCCGGCGCCGCGCTGACCGTCGTCGGCGGCGTCGGCTCCGGTGCCTCGACCGGCGGGGTGGCGACCCGGCTGCGCGCCTTCGACCCGTCGGTGCGGCTGGTCGGGGTGCAGCCCTTCGGCAGCGTCACCTTCGGCAGCCAGGGGCACCACGACCCGGAGGCGATCATCGCCGGGATCGGCTCCTCCATCGTCTTCGACAACGTCCGCCACCACCTCTACGACGGCATCCACTGGCTGGACTTCACCCACGCGATGGCGGGCGCCGTCGCCCTGCTGCGCGACCACGCCGTCTTCGCCGGGCTGTCCACCGGCGCCGGCTACCTGGCCGCGACCTACGAGGCGCGCCGCCACCCCGACCGGCTGCACCTGGTGATCGGTGCCGACACCGGTCACCGCTACGTCGAGCGCGTCTTCGCCCGGCACGCCGAAGCCCCCGACCCGGCCGCGTTGAAACCGGTCGAGGTCTCCGCCCCCGAGGAGATGTCCATGCCCTGGTCCACGATGGCCTGGCGGCGCACCGCGTGCCCGCCGCACCCGAAGGAGCGGGCGGCATGAGCATCGTCTGCCTGGAGTCGCTCACCTTCGGCCTCGGTCACCTGGTGCGCGCCGCCGACGCGCTCGGTGAGCGGCTGACCCTGCTCACCCGCGACCGGTCCTACTACACCTACGAGCTGGACCGGCTGCCGGCCGACGCGCTGGACGTCGTGGAGACCGAGACCTTCGACGTCGACGGCCTCACCGCGCTGCTGGAACGCTCCCCGCGGCCGCGCGGCCTGATCAGCTCCACCGACACCTGGACGCTGGTCGCCGCCGAACTCGCCGAACGGCTCGGCCTGCCAGGCCTCGACCCGGCCGTGCTGCGGCTGACCCGCGACAAGTCGGCGGTGCGCCGCCGGCTGTACGAGGCCGGGCTGACCCGCGGCCGCGCGGTACCGGTCACCGGGGCCGGCCCGGAGACGGCGGAGGCAATCCTCAAGGAGCCCGGCCTGCCCGCCGTCCTCAAGGACACCGCGGGCACCGGCAGCCAGAACGTCTGGCTGGTGCGCGACCCGGCGGAGCTGGACGCCGTCCTCGCCGAGGCCGCCGGGCGGGAGTTCCGCGGCCGGCTGTTCGCCGAACCGTACTTCGCCGGGCCGGTGTACAGCGCCGAGACGCTCGGCTGGGACGGCCGGACCAGGCTGCTGGGCGTCTCCAGCCGGCTGATGTCGCCCGAGCCGTACTTCCGCGAGGAGATCACGGCGTTCCCGGTGGCGTTCCCGGAGCCGCGCCGGGCGGCGCTGGAGCGGTGGCTGGGCGACGTCCTGGCCGCCGTCGGCTACACCGACCGCTTCGCGCACGTGGAGTTCGTGCTGACCGCGGACGGTCCGGAGGTCGTCGAGATCAACCCCCGGATCGGCGGCGCGCTGGTCGGCGAGGGCCTGTGCCGCGCGCTCGGCGTCAACGTGTACGAGGCGCTGGTCGAGGCCGCGCTCGGCCGCCGGCCCGCGCTGATGGACGCCGAGCCGCCCGGTGGCCCCGCCGTCGCCTTCGTCCTCGGCTACCCGGCCGCGCCCGGGGTGTTCACCGGTGTCGCCGGGCTGGAGCGGCTGGCCGGCCTGCCCGGCTCGCCCGCCTGGTACCCGGTCAGGGCGCCGGGCGACCTGGTCGAGCACCTGGCCGACAGCCGGGGCTACGCGGGCATCGTCTACGCCGAGGGCGACACCGCGGAGCTGGCCACCCACCACGCGGTCGCCGCCGCCAACGCCCTGCGGGTGCTCACCGAACCGGCCGGGCCCACGTCCGCGCCCGGGCCCGTTCCGGTGCTCGGGCCCGCGCCCGACCCCGCGCCCGCCCCGGGGGCCGCCGGTGAGGGCGGGGGCGGCGGGGCCGACGGTGGCTGAGCGCGCCGCCGGCCCGGCCGGGCTGAGGGCCGCCCTCGGCACGCTCGACGGGCCGCTGCGGTTCCTGCTGCTCAGCTCGTTCCTGATCCCGCTCGGCAGCTTCATGGTGCTGCCGTTCATGTCGGTCTTCCTGCACGAGCGGCTCGGCATGGGCCTCGGCACGGTCGGCGTCGTGCTGGCGGCGGCCTCCCTCGTGCAGTTCTCCGGCGGCATCGCCGGCGGCGCACTGGCCGAGCGGATCGGCCTGCGGCACACCATGCTGTGGGCACTCACCGTCCGCACGGCGGGCTTCGTCGGCCTGCTGCTCGCGCTGCGCTGGCCGCCGCTGGCGGTCGGCGCGCTCGTGCTGACCTGCTGCGGCGCCGCACTGTACCTGCCCGCCAACAAGGCCTACCTGGTACGGGGCGTCGACGACGAACGCCGGCCGGCGTTCCTGTCGGCCGGCAACGCCGCCCTCAACGCGGGCATGGCGGTGGGGCCGCTGATCGCCGGGCCGTTCGTGCTCTCCTCGCCCGGCTACCTGTTCCTCGCCGTCACGGCGCTGTTCGTCCTGGTCACCGCCGGCCACGCGGCCCTGCCCGCCGGGTCGGCGCCGAAGCGCGCCGACGCACCGGGAACCGGACAGGGCCTGCTGGCCGGGCTCGCGGTGCTGCCGTTCGCGGCCAACGCGCTCGCCTTCTACCTGTACTTCCACTTCCAGCACTTCCTGGCGATGTACGCGGTCGAGCAGGCCTCCGGCACCTTCTACAGCCTGGTGCTGCTGCTCTGCTTCACCCTGGTCGTGGTGGTGCAGCCGCTCGCCTCCGACGCGATCCGGCGGATGCCCTACCCGGTGGCCCTGGCGGCCGGCTTCGCCGGGCTCGCCGCCGGGCTGGCCGTGCTCGCCGCCGGCACCCGGCCCGCGCTGCTGGCGGGCGGGGCGCTGATCACCCTGGGCGACATCGTGCTCTTCCTCAAGAACGACCTGGAGGCGCTGGCCCGCAGCCCGCGCTCGGACGCCGTGGTCTTCGGGCAGCAGCGGCTCGGCGCCGGACTCGGCGCCTGCGCCAGCGGCATCCTCGGCGGACAGCTCTACGGAATCTCCGAACGGGGCGGCCACACCGGCCTGTTCTGGCTGCTCGCCGCCGCCCAGTGCCTGCTGCTGCCCCCGCTGCTGCTCGCGCTGCGCTCCCGCGCGGCCGGGACCGACCCCCAACCGCACCCCCAACCGCACGACGACGAAGGAGCACTGAGGCCGTATGACACGGACGGGCGGGTTCCAGGACGATGACTTCTGGACCGAGTTCCACGACTTCCTGTTCTCCGAGCAGCGCCACGAGCAGGCCGAGCAACTGCTCGGCTCCTCCCCGCTGCTGGACCTCCCGGCCGGTTCCCGGGTGCTCGACCTCTGCTGCGGGCCCGGCGTGTTCAGCGTCCCGCTGGCGCGCCGCGGCCACGCGGTCACCGGCGTCGACCTCAGCGAGCCCATGCTGGAGCGGGCCCGGCGGCTCGCCGAGGAGGCCGGCGCCAAGGTGACGTTCGTCCGGGCCGACGCGCGCGCCTACGAGGCGCCCGGCGAGTTCGACGTGGTGCTCAACATGTTCACCTCCTTCGGCTACTTCGAGGACCCCGCCGACAACGCCCGGGTGCTGCGCACCATGCACGACAGCCTGACGCCCGGCGGCACGCTCGTCCTCGACCTCGCGGGCAAGGAACTGCTGGCCCGCCGGGTCACCCCGCCGAAGGTGGTGCGGCGCGGCGAGGACCTCGTCGTCCAGACCGACACGGTGCTGGACGACTGGGCGCGGCTGCGCAGCGACTGGGTGATGGTGCGCGGCGACCGCGTCACCCGCGCCACCCTGGTGTGGTTCGTCTACAGCGCGGTGGAGCTGCGCCGGATGGCCGAGGAGGCGGGTTTCGGGCGGATCGAGGTGTTCGGCGGCTTCGACGGCCGCCCGTACGACGAGAACGCCGACCGGCTGGTGCTGCGGGCGGTCCGCCCGGTCTGACGGCGGGGCCGGGGTGTGCACGTTCCCGGCCCCGGCGGGGTACCACCACCACGACGACCACGACACCACGACGACCACGACACCGCCGCGACGGGGACAGGAAGCCGGTGCGAGTCCGGCACGGTCCCGCCACTGTGACCGGGGAGGGCGAGCCACGCCCTCCCCGGGAGTCAGGACACTGGCCCGTCGCGGGCCCGTTCCGAGGAGCGCGGACTCCCCAGGAGGCTTGCCGTGCACGACCGTTGCCACCGCCGTGTCCATTCCGTCCGTCCCGCCCGTCCCGCCGGCGCTGTCCCTCCCGCCCCTCCCGTCCCTCCCGCCCGTGCTGCGCCTGCGGCCCGTGTCCGCCCCGCTGCCGCCCTCGTGCCGGCCGCGCTGCTCGCCGTGGCCGTAGCCGTAGCCGCCGTCGCCGGCTGCGGCGCCCCGGCCCGGAGCGGCCCGTCGGCAGCGGGCGCCGGCCCGGCCGCCGACGGCTTCCCCCTCACCGTCCTGAACTGCGGCGTCACCACCACCTACGACCGGCCGCCCGCCCGGGTCGTCACCGTCCACCAGCACCCGGCGGAACTCCTGCTCTCGCTCGGACTGCGCGACCGGATGGTCGGCACCGCCTTCCCCGACTCGCCCGTCCTGCCGGCGCTGCGCGAGGACTACGCGTCGATCCCGGTCCTGGCCGCGAAGGAACCGTCCTTCGAGCGGATCCTGGAGGCCGAGCCGGACCTCGTCTACGGCGGCTACGGCAGCGCCTTCGCCGAGAACGAGGGCCGCTCGCGCCGGGCGTTCACCGACGCCGGGATCCGGACCCACCTCAACCGCGAGTACTGCGGCGAGCAGCGGGTCACCATGGCGGACACCTACGAGGAGGTCCGCACCCTCGGCCGGATCTTCGGCGTCCGCGACCGCGCCGAGGCCCTGGTCGCTGACCTTGAGGGCCGCGTCGCCCGGGCGGCCGGAGCCGTCGCGGGCACCCCCGAGGTGCCGGTCCTCGTCTACGACAGCGGCGACAAGGCCCCGTTCACCGCGGGCGGCCGGAGCCTCGGCACCGAGCTGATCCGGCTGGCCGGCGGCCGGAACGTCTTCGCCGACCTCGACACCGTCTTCGGCGACGTCTCCTGGGAACAGGTCGTCGAGCGCCGGCCGGAGGTCATCGCCGTGTACGACTACGCCGACGCGGGGAGCGTCGAGGAGAAGGTGCGGTTCCTGCTGGCGCAGCCCGCCCTGGCGGACGTGCCGGCCGTACGGAACCGGCGCTTCGTCGTCCTGCCGCTGACGGCGGCCCTGGTCGGCGTCCGCTCCGCCTACGCGGTGGAGGACCTCGCGCGCGGCCTGCACCCCGGGAGCTTCCGGTGACGGACCCGCACCCCGCCACCGGGGCACCGTCCGGGAACGTCGGCAACGGAGGCGGCGGAGGCCGCGGAGGCCGCGAGGACACGGCCGTGCCCGGCGGCGTCCCGGCGGCGGACCGGCGGCCGGCCGGCCCGGACCGGCGGACCGCCCCGCCCGCCGCCGTCCTCGCCCTGCTCGCCGCGGTCCTGCTGCTCTCCGCCGCGGCCGGTCTCGCCCTCGGCTCGGTGCGGGTGCCGCCCGCACAGGTGTGGGGCATCCTCACCCACGCGGCGGGTGCCGACCGCTCGCCACCGGACTGGTCCCGGGCCCGGGAGACCATCGTGCTGGACGTCCGGGCGCCCCGGGTGCTGCTCGGCGCGCTCACCGGGGCCGGTCTCGCCACCGTCGGCACCGCGCTCCAGGCCCTGGTCCGCAACCCGCTCGCCGAGCCCTACCTGCTCGGTGTCTCCTCCGGCGCCTCGCTGGGCGCCGTCACCGTGATCGTCTCCGGGGCCGCCCTGGCCGGCCGGCTGTCGCTGTCCGCGGCCGCCTTCGCCGGGGCGCTCGGCGCGCTGCTGCTCGTCTACACCACGGCCCGCGCCGGCGGCCGGATCACCTCCGCCCGGCTGGTGCTCTCCGGCGTGGCCGTCGCCGCGGTGCTCACCGCCGTGCTCGACCTGCTGCTGCTCACCACCGGCCGCGGCAACGAGGCCCGCGCCGTGCTCGCCTGGACGCTGGGCGGCCTCGGCGGCGTCACCTGGGACACCCTCTGGCTGCCCGGCGCCGCCGTCCTGCTCGGACTGGCCGTGCTGCTGCCGCAGGCCCGCAACCTCAACCTGCTGCTCGCGGGGGAGGAGGCCGCCGCGACCCTGGGCCTGGACGTGGCGCGCTTCCGGGCCCGGATGTTCGTCCTGCTCTCACTGGTCACCGGCGTGCTGGTGGCGGCGGCCGGGCCGATCGGCTTCGTCGGCCTGATGCTCCCGCACGTGGTGCGGCTCGCCGTCGGCGGCGACCACCGGAAGGTCCTGCCGGCCGCCGCGCTCGGCGGCGCCGTCTTCCTCGTCTGGGCCGACATCGCGGCGCGGGTCGTCGCCGCACCCGTCGAGATCCCGGTCGGCGTGCTCACGGCGCTCTGCGGCGGCCCGTTCTTCCTCTGGCTGATGCGCCGCGACGCCCGCCGGGCCGCCGGCCGGGACACCCGGTGAGCCCGGCCGACCTCGCCGTCGACGGGGTCACCCTCACCGCCGGGGCCCACCGCCTGGTCGAGGACGTCTGCCTGACCGCCCGCCCCGGCGAGGTGGTCGGCCTGGTCGGACCGAACGGCAGCGGCAAGTCCAGTCTGCTGCGTGCCGTCTACCGGGTGCTGCGCCCCGACACCGGGCGGGTCCTCCTCGACGGCACCGACACCCGGACCCTGCCCGCCCGCCGGCTCGCCCGGACGGTCGCGGCGGTGGTGCAGGACCAGGTCGCGGAGTTCGACCTGACGGTGCGCGAGGTCGTCGCGATGGGCCGCACCCCGCACAAGCGCCTGCTCGACGGCGACACGGCGGAGGACGCCGCGCTGATCGGCGCCGCGCTCGCCGCGGTGGACGCTCGCGGACTCGCCGGGCGGCCGTTCGACCGGCTCTCCGGCGGCGAGCGGCAGCGCGTCCTGATCGCCCGGGCGCTCGCCCAGCAGCCGTCCCTGCTCGTCCTCGACGAACCCACCAACCACCTCGACGTCCGCCACCAGCTGGACGTCCTCGCCACCCTGCGCCGGCTGCCCGCAACGGTCCTGGTCGCCCTGCACGACCTCAACCTCGCCGCCTACTACTGCGACCGGCTCTACGTCCTGCGAGCCGGCCGCGTCACCGCCACCGGCCCACCCGCCGAGGTGCTCACCCCGCACCTCCTCGCCGACGTGTACGGCGTCACGGCCGAGGTCACCATCCACCCGAGAACGGGCGCACCGCACATCACCTACCTGCCCCCGGCCCCCACCGGCGGCCACCCCGTCCCCTGACACCGGCGGACCTGCCACAGCGGCGGTCCGAACCGGTTGCAGGCCCCGCAGACCCGCGGGTCAGGGCACGAGCCGTCCCGCAGCCGTGCGGTCCATCGTGGTGAGGGTGGCGACGAGGTCGCCGGCGGTGAGGCGTTCCAGGGCCTCCGGTGCGGCGTCGACGGGGCCCGGGTGGAGGCGGTAGAGCGCCCCGGACAGCTCGTCCGGGGCGGGTACGTCGCCGTTCACCAGGGCGACGAACGCCCGCCTCCCGGCCAGGAGTTCGGCCGGGCCGGGGACCGGATCCGGGTCCGGTCCCCGGAGCCCCCGGAGGCGGGCCGCGAACCGCTCGGCGGTCTCGCCGGGGGCGCGCCGCCACTGCCGCAGGCCGCCGTCCGTCCCGCGCACCACCACCCGGTCGGTGCAGGCCGCCGCGCGGGCGGCCGCGAGGTCCCAGAGCGTGGCCCGGTTCTCCGGGGAGAAGTGCGCCAGGACGTCGCGGCTGAGCGCGCCGACCTCGTCCCGGTGCCGGGCGACGCTGTGGAAGCCGCCGTCCGCACCGGTGTTGAGGTCGGTCCAGGTGTAGCGGCGGTCGACCAGGTCGACGATCATCGGCACGCACACCTTGGCGTCGCCGACCAGGTCGAGACGCTGCCGGACCGTCCGCGGGTGGAAGTGCGGGCTCCCCCCGGGAGCGGCACCCAGGTCCATGAACCCGGTGAAGGCATCGGTCAGTTGCTCGAAGGCGACGTCGTTGTAGCTGAACACGATCATCACCGCGTACCGCGAGCGGCCCGCGGTCAGCCGGGCGAGGTCCAGGTCGACGAACTCGGTCGCCCCGTCCGGCGGCGGCGCGGAGACGTAGTCGCCCGAGTGGACCGCGGCCCGGTCTCCGTGCACCAGACCGGTGTAGTCGCACAGGCCGGTGAACCGCCACTGCTCGTCGTACAGCGCCACCGACAGGTCGAGGTCCACCCGCAGGTGCTCGGGCTGCATCCAGTGCAGGAACAGCCGCAGCCGCTCCCCGGCCGGCAGGGGCAGGCGGCTGCCGCGCGGGACGCACACCAGGGCCTTCCCGGCGGCCCGCTCGGCGAACGGCACGACCAGGTCGGCCAGGCCCTCGTCCAGCAGCGCCACCGCGTACCGCTCGCCGTCGGCGGCGCTGCGCCGCACCAGTTCGGCCTCGATCGCCAGGACGACCGGGCGCGCGACCTCGGCGGGCACCACGGTTCCGTGGTCCTCGCGGGCGTGCGCCAGCGAGACCGTCCCGCGCGGGAAGTACAGCCGCCGCTCGCCCGCCGTCCGGGTACCGCGCAGCGCCCCGTAGGCGCCGAGCAGCGGTCCCGGCGCGACCCGGGCCAGGGCGGCGGCCACGGTGTCCGTCGCACCCGGGGCGAGCGGCGTCCCGGGCGCGACGGTGGCGTGCACCCGGAGGACGTGGTGCAGCCGGCGGACGAGTTCGCCCGGCCGGCCGGCGAGCACCCGCAGCGCACCCTCGGTGTCCCCCGCGGCGAGCAGGGCCTCGACCCGCCCGGCGAACCCGGTGAACCCCAGCCGGGTGCGCTCCCCGGCCCGCACCACGCGCAGCGGTCCGGCCGGCGGGTCGGCGGCCTCCCGGCCCACCCCGTGGGTGCGCAGGTCCGTCTCCCGCAGCACCACGAACGCCGCGGTGACGTTGGGGAAGCGGTGCCGGTACTCGTACGGGTGGAGCAGTTCGCCCGCCCGCAGCCAGGCCGACCGGTGACGGCGCAGGTCCTCGACGAGCGCCCCCGGGTGCAGGCCCTCCAGGATCTCCAGCAGGCCCCGGCGGACCGCCCGGGGCAGCCCCTTGAGCCGCAGCCGCCGGGCGGTGCCGGGCAGCAGGTCGGGTTCGGCCCCGGACCACGCCCAGAGCAGCCGCAGCACGTCGGTCGCGGTGTCGGTCCGCTGGGCGAGGAGCGGCAGGGCGTCCGCCCCGCCGCGGCGCAGCAGGGCGGCGAGCACGGTCGCCTTGGTCTCCCGCACCGGGATCCGCACGGGCAGCCGGCGGGGCAGGTCCGCGGGCGCGTGGGCGAGCAGCGCGGTCAGGTCCTCGCGGTCCTGCGGCGAGAGCGGGGTGCGGCGCGCCAGCAGCCGGTCCAGCTCGCCCATCGCGGCGGTGACCTGGTCGCCCGTGATGAGCCGCAGTGGGCGGAGCGCCTGCTCGCCGCCGAACTCCTGCGCCGCCTTCCGTCCGATCCAGTGGTCCTCGGGGAGGTACGTCCCGGCGCCCAGCGGACTGCCGCAGGTCGGGCACCGCTCCCCGCGGCCGTCCGCCGTGAGGGCCTGGAGGCAGCCCTCGCAGAGCAGGTGCGCGCACGGTGCGAGGGCCCCGATGCCGGCCTCGGCGGCGCGCCGGCCGCAGTGCGAGCAGGGCTGCCGGGGCTGGTTGAGCAGGAACGCCCGGATCTGCCTGGTCCAGAGCAGCTGCGCGTGGTCGGGCACGGCGTCGGGGAAGCGGCGGAACAGCGGCACGTGCTCGCGGTCCGCGCCGAGCAGGTGGTCGATCCGGGCGAGCAGCCCGTCGCCGAGCTCGGCCAGCCGGACGGGCGACAGCCTGGCCAGCGCGGCCCTGAGTCCGGCGGTGAGCAGGAAGCCGCGCCGCACCAGGTCGGCGTCGAGCGCCACCAGACCGCGCGTGCTCCAGGGGTCGGCCTCCGGCAGCAGATCGCCGGGGGCCACGCAGACGGCTCCGCGCCGGCGGAGCAGGAAGGAACCGAGATCGAGGTCGACATCGCTGTCGAAGGGAGCCGTGATGGCTCGGGGCATGCGGAGAGACCCTCACGAAGATGGTGGGGAAGAGGAGAAGCGGGCGGAGAGGGGGCGCACTGCAGGTGTCGGAAGAAGTGGAGAAGGAAGCACGCCGCGGAGCCGCCCGCTCCGCAAACCTAGCGGAACGCGCGGCACCGGGGCCATCGAATATTTCCCGCGCCGGCCGGGTGGGCCTCCCGGCCGGGCGGCGGTTGCCCGCCGCCCGGCCCCACGACCGCTGCGCGGTTCACCGTTCACCGTTGTCCCGTCCGTGGCCGGGGACGCGGCCGCGGACGGGGACGGCAGGAGGTCAGGAGGTCAGGAGAGCGCGAGCTCGGTCACGTTGTCGGCCTCCAGGGTCCACGCGGTGCTGAGGCCGCCTTCCTTGACGTAGGCGACGCCGTCGTCCTTCAGGATGCCGATGCGGTTGCCGGACAGCGCGAGCTGCGTGGTGTTGTCGGCCTCCAGGGTCCACGCGGTGCTGAGGCCGCCCTCCTTCACGATCGCGGTGCCGTCGTCCTTGAGCACACCGATGCGGTCCCGCGAGAGCTCCAGCTGAACCGTGTTGTCGGCTTCCAGGATCCACTGCGCGCCGAGGCCGCCTTCCTTGACGTAGGCGACGCCGTTGCCCTTCAGGATGCCGATGCGGTTGCCGGACAGCGCGAGCTGCTTGGTGTTGTCGGCCTCCAGGGTCCACTGGGCACCGAGACCGCCCTCCTTCACGATCGCGGTGCCGTTGCCCCTCACCACGCCGATCCGGGTGCCGGCGAGCTGCAGGGACTTGACGCTCTCGGCCTCCAGGGTCCACTGGGAGGTGAGGGCGCCCTCCTTGACGTAGGCGACGCCGTTGCCCTTCACGATGCCGACGCGGTCGCCGGACAGCGCGATCTGCTTGACGTTGTCGGCCACGACCACCCACTGGGCGCCGAGGCCGCCCTGCTTCACGATCACCGACCCGTTCTCCCTTAGGACGCCGATCCGGTCGCCGGCGACCACGATCTGCTTCACGCCGTCGGCCTCGGTGGTCCACTGGGCGCCGAGGCCGCCCTCCTTCACGATCGCCGTGCCGTCGCTCCTGACGACGGCGATGCGGTTGCCACCGTCGCCGGAGACGGTGCCGGGGACGGCCGCGGCCGCCGCCGTGGTCGCGAGGACCGTCGCGGTGAACGCCGCGAGCGCGGCAGCGGTCAGGGACTTCTGCATGATGGGGCCTCCGTAGGGCAGTGAGGAATGCCGTGGGGACGCAGGACGTGCGCGTGCCCACGCCGGTGCTTTGGGTGCCGAGGAACAGGAGAGCACCGGAACCCCGGCCACCGGGCGGCGCACCACGAGCGCACGGGCGCACCTCGTCTCGTGCGCGTCACACGTGTTCTCGTGGGCGTCACAATCACCGGTCCGACCGGAGGCAACTCCCGGGTCACAGTGCGGGAGGGGGTGCCCGCAACGGCGTCGGGCGGCTCGCGGCAGTGCCGGAGCGGGCGTACCGAACGCCGCGTGCCCGCAGTGGGCGCACTCAGTGCTGGATCAGGCCACCCACCGGAACGGGTGCGACGTGGCCGGTCGCCGGAAGGGTCCGCGCCAGGGCGAGGCCGATGTCGACCAGCGACGATCGACGCAGCCCCGCGACGCGGGGGAGCGCGGTCCAGACCGACTCGGCGATCGCGCCGCCCGGTTCGGGCCGGAGCCGGCCGCCGAGGATCCGCACCTGGTAGAAGACGCCCACGTTCTGGTGCTCGGGACCGCCGGGGACGGCGCGTTCGGCCGCCGGTATCACCCTCGAATCCACACCCAGCAGACGCTCGACCACCGCGTCGCAGCCGGTCTCCTCGGCCACTTCCCGGATCACGGTGTCCAACGGATCCTCGCCGTGCTCGACCCTCCCGCCCGGAAGGGTCCAGGTGGATTCGCCAATGGGCGACACATGACGGGCGATCAGCACCCGCCCGTCGTCGAGGCACACGGCGTACGCGGCCAGTCGAAAGCTCATTCCCGTACCTCCCGGTGGACCATATCCCGGCCCCGGGACCGGGTACGGCCCGCCCCCCGCGGCCCCGGCTCCGCCCGCCCCCCGCAGTGCGAGGTCCGCCGACTCCCGCCGGCTGCGCCGCACCGGCGCCCGCGCCGGCCGGAAGTCCGTCCGACGAAGTCGATCAGAACGCTTCCGGCCGCCCCCGCTCCCGGTAGCCTGTCTGTCATGTACGCGCCCGAACCATGCGTCCGGTACACGGCTGCGCCCTGTCGGGCGGGTGCCGCGGAAGCCGGGTCCGGCCGGTAGGCATTCCCGGCCGAACCCCGGTGCATGCGCCGGCGCGGCTGACATGGCCGACATATCCATTCCAGGGGGGAATATGAGAGCGGTTCGAACACGCCACCGGGTCGGCATGCTGGCAGTGGCAGCGCTGACCGTCGCGGGGTCCGCCGTGCTGGTACCGCCGAGGGAGGCGGTGGCCGCGTCCGGGCCCACCGATCACGTCGTCTTCTGGAACAAGGTCCTGCTCGACGCCTACCGGCAGACCCGCAACACCGGGCCCGGGCCCCTGGCGCACGCGGGAGCCGTGATGCACACGGCGATCTGGGACGCGGTGGACTCCGTCACGCCCGCCGCCGATCGCCGGTTCCGTCCGTACCTGACCGTGGTGCCTGCTCCCGGAACCGCCTCCGTCGAGGCGGCGATCGACCAGGCCGCGCACGACACCCTGACCGGGCTGTTCCCGGGCTTCAACCCCGCCCACGACTTCGCCGCCGACTTCGACCAGGCGCTCGCCGCGGCCCGGGCCACCATCCCGGCCTCCGTCACCGCGACGGCCCGCAACCAGGGGGCCGCGGTCGGGAGCGAGGTGGCCCGGGTCGCGGTCGAGCGCCGGCCCCGCACCACGCCCGCCTGGGACCCGTCCTACGTCCTGGACAACGTGCCCGGCGCCTGGCGGCCCACCGACCCGGGGCAGTCGGCCCCGGTCGACCCCAACTGGGGCCGGCTCGCACCGTTCGCCATGACCTCCGGCGCACAGTTCCGCCCCCAGGCGCCCGCGCAGGCCACCTCCTACGCGGCGCTGCTGGCCGATCCCGCCTACGCCGTGCAGGTCAACGAGGTGAAGTCGCTGGGCTCGGCCACGTCCACCACCCGCACCGCCGATCAGACCCGGCAGGCGTTCTTCTGGGCCAACGACGTCGACGGCACCTACAAGCCGCCCGGCCAGCTCTTCGACATCACCCGTACGGTCGCCCAGCAGAAGGGCCTGACCCAGACGGAGAACGCCAGGCTGTTCGCCCTGGTCGCGGTGGCCCTGGCCGACGCCTCGATCGTCGCCTGGGACGCCAAGTACGCGAGCAGCATCGACCTTTGGCGCCCCCAGAGCGCGATCCGGCTCGCTGATCCCGCCACCAGCCCGGGCATCACCCCGGACCCGGCCTGGCAGCCCCTCTCCGTCAACCGCGCGGGCCAGCGCTTCACCCCGCCGTTCCCCGCCTACGTCTCCGGACACGCCACCTTCGGCGCGGCCTGGGCCGGGGTGATGCGCGGCCTCTTCGGCGACCAGGTCACCTTCACCGCCACCACCGACGACCCCCAGGCAGTGGGGGCCACCCGTACCTTCACCACCTTCACCGCCGCGGCCCGGGAGAACGCGCTGAGCCGCATCTACCTCGGCGTGCACTACCGCTGGGACGCCGACGCCGGAGTGGCGGCGGGCAACTCCCTCGGGGCCTACGTCCGCGGCAACGTCCTCACGGCGGCGCCCGCGTACGTGCCCGGCACCGGATGGACCTTCGCGGGGGCCGCCGACTACGACGGCGACGGATACTCCGACACCATCGCCCGGGAGGACGCGAGCGGCACCCTCTACCTCTTCCCCGGGAGCGGCGACGGGTACAGCAGCCGGGCGCGCGTCGAGATCGGCACCGGCTGGAGCAGCGTCACGTTCGCCGGTGTCGCCGACTACACGGGTGACGGCAAGCCCGACGTCGTCTCCCGCAACAACGGCAACGGCAACCTCTACGTCCACCCCGGCACCGGCGGGACGGGCCGCCTGGCCGCCGGCGTCGAGATCGGCATCGGCTGGCAGGACTTCACGTTCGCGGGCGTCGCGGACTACACGGGTGACGGCAAGCCCGATGTCGTCACCCGCAACAACGGCAACGGCAACCTCTACGTCTATCCGGGGCGCGGCGGAACCGACTACGTCGCCGATGCGGCGGAGATCGGTGCCGGTTGGCAGGATTTCACGTTCGTGGGTGTCGCGGATTACACGGGTGACGGGAAACCTGACGTCGTCACCCGTAACAACGGGAACGGGAATCTGTACGTCTATCCCGGCACCGGGGGCACCGGCCAGGTCGCCGATGCGGCGGAGATCGGTGCCGGTTGGCAGGATTTCACGTTCGTGGGTGTCGCGGATTACACGGGTGACGGGAAGCCCGATGTCGTCACCCGTAACAACGGGAACGGGAATCTGTACGTCTATCCCGGCACCGGGGGCACCGGCCAGGTCGACGACGCCCGCGAGATCGGCAACGGCTGGTGAACCGCTGGAGCAGGCCCGGGAGCCCGCACCGACCCGCACCGACCCGCACTGAACCAGCACTGACATGCACTGACCCGCACTGACCCGCCGGCGGACGTCGAGCCGGGCGCGGGCGAGGACAGCGCGGAACCCGGGACCCCGGGCGGCACCAACGCCCGGGGTCCCGCCCGTCCTTCCCCCGACCGCCCGGCTCGACGTCCGCCGAACCGGCTGGCCGGGGCCCGGCTCCGTTCCCTGCTCGCCCTGGAGGCCGCGCACGCCGGAGCCACCGCTACGGATGCGGGTGGCCGATCCGCCGACGTCCCCGGCCGGGTCCGCGAGGGCGACCGCCGGATTCAGCGATGACACGAGCCCCCGGCTCAACGGCCGCAGGGCATGCACCTCGCGCCGGCCACGACCCCGGGGAGACCTTCGGGGTCAGCCGTTGGCCGTGCCGTGGTCCTCGGAGTGCTGCCGGGCCCGGCTGAACCCGCCGGCGCCGACCCGGGCGGCGAGGGTGTCGTCGGGGCCGGAGAGCAGCGAGCCGTAGCCGGTGGCGGCCCAGAGGCTGCGGGCGGCGGGCAGTTCGAAGTAGGGGACGGTGCGGCCCTGGTCGCGGACGGCGAGCACCTGGGGTGCCCGGCGGGTCTGCAGGGCCCGGGCGCAGTCCTCGCAGACGGCGACGTCGACGCGTTCCCGGCGGCCGAGCGGGCGCCACACGGTGCGGCGGACCGCGGAGCCGTGCCGGGGGTCGAAGAAGCACAGCGGGAGCCGCGGTTCGGCCGTGAGCGCGGCGCGTCCCTCGGCGGCCAGCGCGAGCACGCCCGCCAGGTCGGGGATGCCGCGGGCGCCGTCCAGGACCCGGCCGGCCGCGTCGTAGGCGTCCAGGGCGCGGCCCAGGCCGGGGGTGGTGGCCCCGTCGGCGGCGTTCACGGCCTCGCCGAGGGCGAGCACCTCGGCGGTGGCCTGTCGGTGCAGCCCTGCCTCGTCGGCGGCCCGGTCGGCGGCGAAGACGGCGTCGGGGAAGGTGAAGGCGGTGTGCCGGGGCGAGCGGCGGCGGCGCACCAGGAAGGCGGCGCCGACGGCGGCGAGGACGACCAGCGCCGCGGCGGCCGCGAGCAGGCTCCCCGGGGCGCCGGAGGAGGAGTCGGCGCCCCCGTCCGTCGCCTTCGGGCGGGCCGCGCGGTCCCGGTCGAGCCGTGCGGTCTCGGCCTTGTAGACCTCGGTGCCCCGGCCGGACTGGATCAGGTCGACGGCCCGGCCGACGCGGGCGGCGAGTCCGGCGTCCTTGAGTTCCCTGAGCATGCCCACGGCCATGGCGGCGTCGCGGGTCGTGTGGGTGTCGCTCGGCCACTCGGTGCCCCGGAGCCAGCTCCCGTACTCGTCGTTGGTGAGCAGGATCAGCTGCGGCTGGCCGAGGCGTTCCTGGACCACCGCGGCCAGGGACTTGGCGTTGCCGTCGAACGCGTCGCCCTTCTTCAGCGGCACCAGCGCCACCTTGATCGGCAGGCCGGTCGCGGCGATCCGGTCGGCGAGTTCCCGCTGTTGGGAGGCGGTGACGGCGGCCGCGAAGGACGGGTCGACGTAGACCGGGGTGGTGGCCAGCGCCTCGACGATCGTCGTGGCGGTCGGTCCGGGGGCCGCGCTGTCCGCGCGGGCGGGGGCACCGGCGCCGAGCAACGCCGCACACGCCATCAGCAGCGCGGCGAACAGACCCCGGAGCGGGCGCCGGACGGGGCCGGCGGCCGGCCGGCGAGCGGAGCACGCAAGGCGCACGGCGAACGGTTGGCGGCCGGCGAACGGGTGACGGACGGTCGGGCGGTCACTGGACACTGGCGGACTCCCTGGCCCTGAGGATGAGTGCTTCGAGCCCTTCGCGGGCGGCCGGCAGGATCTGCCCGGCCTCGTCCCAGACGGCCGGGGTGCGGCCGTCCGGGCGGGGCAGGCGCAGCAGTCGGCCGCGGGCCCGGCCCGCCCGGTCGGCTCCGCCGCTGTGGAGGGCGTCCCGGCAGGCCGGGCACAGCCGTGCGGACCGCGGGCCGATGCCGAGCCCGGCGAACCAGGCCGGCACCCGGCCGCCGGTGGCGTCGCCGTGCAGCGGGTCGAGCCGGCAGACGGCGGGGTGGGCGTGGCCGCGGAGCGCGGTGAGCCCGGCCCGGGCGAGCACCACGACGGCGGCCAGGTCGCCCGCCGTGCCCGCCCCGTCCGCGTCGTCCGTCCCGTCCGCCCCGCCGGGGCGCTGTTCGCCGCCGCCGCCGAGGAGTTCGGCGGCGTCCAGGCAGTCCCAGGCGAGGGTGCGGCCGGGTGCGTCCTGATCGGCGGCGGCCAGTTGCGCGGCGAGTTCGCGGACGTCCTCGCGGGCCCAGGCGCGCAGTTGCCGAAGGGACGGCAGCGGGGTGGTGCGCGGGGGCCCGGCGTGCTGCGGCGCGGTGCCGGCCGCGCGGGCCCGCCGGGAGCGGATCACGGACCGGGCGACGGTGCGGACGCCCCAGGCCAGCAGGAGCAGGATGCCGAGCAGCATGACGCCGAGCGCGATGCCGGGCCCGAAGTCGTTGCCGAACAGGGCGGGCAGCCGGTTGTCGCGCAGCGGGGGCAGTGTGGTCCGGCGTTCGACCGGGTCGTAGCCGGGTTTCGGTTCGGCGGTCGCGACGGCGTCCAGCACCCGGTTCAGCCGCGGTGCCGCGGTCAGGGCCTTGGTCCCCCCGTACGCGTACCTGACCTCGGTCGGCACGCGGGTGAAGCGGCGCACGGTGTCCAGGTCGGTGCCGTAGCTGTCGAGGTCGATCACGCCGGTCAGCGGGTCGACCAGGACGTAGACGCCGTTGCGGCCGGTGCGTTCGTGGATCAGGGCGAGCAGCAGGTCGCTGTCGTGGCCGGTCTCGTCGTCGCTGCCGGTGGGGGTGACCACGACGTGCACCGGGCCCTTGGGGGCGAGTTCGGTGAGCCGCTGCCGGATCGCGGGCAGCTCGGCGGCGGCCAGCGCGTCGGGGCCGGACGGGTCCTGGTAGATCGGGCCGGCCGCGAGCCCGGCGGCGATCTCGTCGACCCGCGCGTCCAGGTCGGCCGGGGTGACGTTCAGGTAGGAGCTGTCGACGACCTGGGGGAAGGCGGTGGGCGCGAAGTGCACCACGCCGAACACGGCGGCGGCCGTCGCCAGCAGTGTGACCGGCAGCAGCGTCACCGGCCACCGGCCGCGGCGGCGCCGCACGGCGCCCCGAGCCCGGGCACCGCGCGGCGCCCCGGGCCCCTTGTCCAGGCTGACGGCGGGTTTCCTGCGCGGCCCGGTCCTCCGGGTGGAGGCGACGCCGACGGGTCCTGCGGGGCGGGGCCGGCGGAGGGCGAGGCGCAGGCCCAGGGCCAGCACCAGACCGGGGATCACCACCACGGCCAGCCCGAGCAGCAGGTTCTGGTTCTCCCGGTCGGTCGAGCTGATGTACGGGCGGCGCCGGTCGCTCCGGTGGTACCGGTCGTGGACCTCCTGGGCCTTGGCGGCGGCCCGCTCCTTCCCGGAGGCGACGGCGTCGACGAAGCCCTCGAACGCGGCGAGCGGCCCGGCACCGTACGGGGTCCCGTACAGGGAGATCCGCCGGGCGTCGTCCACCGGGACGTCGACGCCGAACGCGGACGCGGTGATGTGGCCGTTGTCGCCGATCACCACGTAGAGGCCGTCCGCGCCGAGGCGGTCGTGCACCAGGGCGAGCAGTGCGGCGTCGCCGTCCGGCAGCGCCAGTACGTAGGTGGGCACACCGGTGCGCCCGGCGAGGGCGGCGATCCGCGGGGCGAGCGAGCGCGGCAGCCTCCGCGGCTGGGCGGCCGAGACGTACACCGGGTTCCTGCGCAGCTCCTCGGCCAGCCGCTCGGACCGGGGTGTGGCGTCGGCGGGTTGGCCGCCCGGCGCGGCGGAGGCGCTCGCCGTCGACGCCGCCGTGGGGCCCGGCGCGGTGCCCGGGTCGGCCGCAGCGGTCGTTCCGGTGCCGCCGAGCAGCACGAGCGCCGCGAGCACCGTGCCCGCCCCGATCCCGAATGTTCCGGTTCGTCTCCGTATCCCCGGTGGTATCCGCATTGGCGCCCCTCCTGGTGGTTCGGCCGGTCACTCTACCCGTGCCCGGTTCCGACGCCTCCGGACTTCCCCGGTCACGGTGGCCTCCCGGCGACGCGATCCGGGAGGCCACCGTTGATCGGAAACCCCTTCCACGAGGGGGAGTGGGGCCGCTGCGGCGACGGGTTCGGGAAGGCGATCGCCGTCCACCGCGGCGGCCTCCCGGCGGTGGGGGCGTGGGGGACGGGCGTCGCACCCCGGGACCGGATCCGCCTTCAGGACGGCCCTTGGCGAGCCTTGTTCCGCCCCCGACCCGGGCACGGGGCACGGGGCACGGGGAGGTCGGCCGGCCCGCCCCAGCGGGCCGGACCTTGACGGCTGCGCCCGCTCCCGGAAGGAGGACGCCTGCCACCGGGGCCGCTACCGGTCGCCCCCGCGCTCGCGGGGCGCACGGCCGGGGGACGGCGTCGGGCCCGCGAGCGAAGCCGGCCACGCGACGTGGTCGATCGCGAGCCAGGGCGCAGCGGCTACGGCCGTGGGTGTCGCCCCGGTGAACGCCCGGACCTCGCGGTGGAGGTGGGACTGGTCGGCGTAGCCGCCGGCGGCCGCCACCCAGGCGGCCGGGTTGCCCGCTGCGAGAAGATGGGCGGCGTGGTCGAAGCGCACCAGCCGGGCGGCGGTCTTGGGGGTGAGGCCGATCTGGGACCGGAAGCGGGACCACAGGCGCTTGCGGCTCCATCCCACCTCCTCCGCCAGGCCGTCGACCCGCACCCGCCCCCGGCTGGTGAGCATCCGCCACCAGGCGGCGGCGACCTCCGGATCGAGCGACGGGCGGGCGTCCAGCCGTCGGCCGAGGAGGTCCGCCGCGACGGTGAACCGCTCGTCCCACGACGCGGCGGTGCGCAGCCTGTCCTCGGCCCGCCCGGCGTCGCGGCCCCACACCTCTTCCAGGGGGACCACCGCCGTGCCGAGTTCGGCCGGCGCCCCGAGCACCGCAGCCGCCACGGCCGGCGACAACCGGATCTGGAGGCACTCGATCCGCCCACCCGCGCGGCCGCCGATCCGGAGCTCGCCCGGGACCAGTCCGACGACCGCGCTGCCGCCTGCGCGCCGGCCGCGGGCATCGAAGAGGAGCGGGTCTCCTTCGCCAAGGTCCACGAACAGGGTGACCGACGGGTGCGCGACCATGGTGATGTCCGCGGGCGCCGGCACGCGTTGCCGGAAGCCGGCCATGCCGATCCCCGGCAGACGTGCTGACCGTCCGGGGACCGCGACCTCCACCGACGCCCAGTCGGCCGGTGGCTCGGGGGACCTCATGGCGCCAGGCTAGGCGATCGGTGTCAGCGCCGCGTTGCCGTCGCCGCGAAGTCCAGCAGCAACTCGCCCGTCGTCGCCGGCGCTTCGAGCACGGGGAGGTGCCCGACGCCGGGCAGCTGCTCGACGCGCGCGCCGGGCACCGCGTCGTAGTGGTGCGCCGACGCCGGATCCCAGCGGCGGTCGGCAGCACCGAAGATCACCAGGACCGGGACGCCGAGGGCGGTGAGGCGCTCGGGCACGCTCCGCTCGGTGATGTACGCGGTGCTCCGGCGCAGCGCCGTCCTGAACGTGCGGTAGCCGATTCTCCGGGCCTCGGCGACCAGGTCGTCCGGGACGGACACGGGGCGGTCGCACACCGCGGTCATGCCCCTGCGGAGCATCGCGTCCGAACGGATCGGCCAGAGGAGCGGGCCCAGCGGCGGGCCGATCAGGATCCGTAGGACGGCGGGCTGCGGAAGGAGGGCGTCGGGACTCGGGCCGCTGCTGATCAGGGCGAGCGAACCGACCAGGTCGGGGCGCTGTTCGGCGAGCGCGGTGGCGACGTATCCACCGCTGGAGTGCCCCACCACCGTGACCGGACGAAGGCCGAGCTCATCGAGCACCCGGGCCAGGCGACCCGCCTGCTCGGGCACGTCGTACGAAGATGCGGGCAGGGACCGTCCGTGACCCGGGAGGTCGACCCGGACGACGTGGTGCCGGCCGGCGAGCGCCGGCACCACCGGGCCCCAGGAACCGCTCGAAGCCCCCGACCCGTGGATGAGCAGCACCGGCGGTGCCTGCCGCGGGCCGTCGTGGACCAGGTGCATCCCGTGCAGGTGCTTGACTTCGTCATTCCCCATGGACGGGATGGTGCCCGGGCTCCGGCCGTCGGTCTTGTACGAATGTCGCCGCGCGGCCGCCGGGCACCGCGGTCCCGACGGTGCGCGGGACCTCCGGGGGCGGGCGCCGCCGGCCGAGGAGCGGGTTCTGCGTCCCCGGCACGGTCCGACCGCGCCACGGTCCGACCGCGCCACGGTCCGACCGCGGCCCGTCCGACGGCGGCCGGTCCGACGATCGCGGTGCGTGGTCGCGGGCGGAACACCCAGGGCGCGCGCAAGGAGGTCACGACGTCCGGCGGGCAGGGCGTCGACGGTCGCCCTCGCCTCGACGGCGTGCTGCGCGCGATACGTGGTGCGTCGTGCCCGTCCCACGACAGCCGGGCCCGGACACGGACGGGAGCCGGCCCCGGGAATCCGGGACGCGCGTGGACAGGAGGTTCCCGGCCCCACCCCGCGCGGGGTGGGGCCGGACACCGGTACGGGCGTCATGGCGCCGGTGCGGCTCGGGCGCCGCTCGGGTTCCGCTCAGGAACGGCGGCCCCTGCGGCGGGCGCGGCGGAGCGCGGCGGCTCCGGCCCCCAGCGAGAGCACCCCGGCGAGCAGGAGCGCCGGCGTCGTGCTTCCGGTCTCGGCGAGTTGGTCGCCGCCGCCTCCGCCGCCGGGTCGCGGGGTGGGTGCGGGGTGGTGGCTCGGCCCTCCGGTGGGGGAGGGGGCGCCGGTGCCGCCGTGGCTCGCGGTGTGGCTGGGGCTGGGCGTGGACGTGGCGGTCGTGGTGGTGCCGGTCGGGGACGGGGTCTGGGTCTGGGTCCGGGTCGGTGAGGGGCTGGTGGTGGCGGTCGGGGACGGCGAGGGCGAGGGGCTGGTGGTGGCGGTCGGCGAAGGGGAAGGCGTGGTGCAGGCGCGCTCCTCGATGCGGACCTCGCCGTCGCCGCTGCGCGCTCCGGTGGTGAAGGCCGCACCGGCGGGACCGAGGCTGGAGCCTCCGCCGCCGCCGCCGGCGTCGAGCGTGCTGCCCGTGGAGGAGCCGCCGCCTCCGCCGCCGTGAGCCCCGCCGCCGCCTCCGCCGCCGGTTCCCATGTGGATGTCGCCGACGTTGACGGCGGCGTCGCCGCCCCGGACGCCGGCGCCGGCGCCGCCCGGGGAACCGTCGTGGTCGGAGTTGTCGGCGGCGGTTCCGCCCGCGCCTCCCGCACCGCCGTGACCGCCGGACCTGCCGCCCTTGCCGGCCTGGGCCGCCCCGGTGTCCGCGCCGTCGGTCCCGTCCTGTCCGCCGTCACCGCCGCGTCCGGTCCCGTTGTCGCTGAAGCTGCCGGCGCCGCCGCCTCCGCCGCCGGCGATGACCACGGCGGTGCCGGCGGCCGTCACGGTGCTGGCACCGCCGCCCCCGGCGCCGATGGCGCCGTTGCCGGGGCGGTGCTCGGCGGTCGCGGACCCCCCTTGCCCGCCACCGCCGTAGCCGCCGTGGGCCACGCTGTCGGGAACGAGGAGGTCGCCGCCGCTCCCCGCCTGGCCCACGTCGATGGTGAGGACGTCGCCGGCGTGGACCTGGAGCGTCGCCCGGACCTCGCCGCCCTTGCCGCCGGGCGAGCCGTAGACGGCGCTTCCGCCCGCGGCGCCCAACGCGTCCACCGCGATCTCGCAGACGCCCGCAGGAACGACGTACTGTTCGGGCGCGCCCGTGTAGGAGAACGTGCGGGTCCCCGCGGCGGCCGCGGTGTACTGGGGGGAGCAGACGACCAGGGCCGCCAGCGCGGCGGAGGTCGCGAGCCCGGCCTGTGCATAGTGAGTAGTTCTCATGCAAACCGTTTATGTGACCTACGGCTTCCGCCACGGGCACCACGCGGCGGCGTCCGGGTGAACCGCGGAGCCGACACCTGCGGCCCCCGGGCCTACGTCCGGCCGCGGGGCCCGGGGGCGCGGCAGGCCACCGGGTCGCGAGGATCCGGAGTCCGCAACGACTCCGGTCACGGCGCGGTCGCCGGGCCACCGGGACCGTGACACCTCACCCCGCCGGCACGGAGAGGACGACCGGTGCCGGGTCGGCACCGACAACCACGCCGGCCGGTCTTCCTACGCCGTTGCCCGCTGGACACGGTAGCTCCAGCGGGCGAGCGACCTGACGATGGCTTCGGCGCCGACGGGGTTGGCGCTGTGAACGAAGACGGCCCCGATCCGGAAGGGCTGCCCCTCGAAGGCGGCTTCCTCCATGAGGGTCACCACCGGCATGACGGTGTCGTCGCCACCGAGATCGTGGTCGAGCCACAGCTCGTCGATGAAGCGCTCGCGGTGCTCTTCCAGAAGCCGGATACCTTCTCGGCTGGTGCGGGCAATCTGCGTGGCCCTGGGAAGGGGGCGAAGGTCGTCTATGCCGAGGATGACGGGCATCGGAGTGGTCCGGGCTTCTTTCACCAGGTGATTGTCCCGGTCGGTGGGCGGTACGGCCACGGAGTATTCACGCTCTTCCGGGTGGCCGGTGTTCGTGTCAGCGTGCGGTGACCCAGTACGCCGCGAGCGGGTGGTTGCCGTGCGGTGCGGCGATGGCCCGGAGGACGTCGGTCTGGCTGAGGACGAGGTGCCGTACCGGTTCGGGCAACGTGGCCAACCGCTCCCCTCCGTCGATCAGGTCGAGACAGGCGGTGATCTCCCAGTCCGCGTCCTGGAGTCCGTCGGTGTCGGCCCACCCGTCGCCGTCCGCCGTCCAGCCCACCTCGGGCAGGAGCCGCAGCAGTGTCTCGCGGGAGAAGGGGGTGCGGATGTTGCCCTCGCCGTGTGAGCCCGCGGCCTCGATCCAGCCCTGGATCAGTACGGCGAGGAGGTGCGCCAGCCGGTCGCCGGAGGAGGGCGTCAGGTCCCACTCGGTGAACCACAGCCGCCGCGCCCAGGGCCGCACCCGGGCCAGCGTGTCACGCAGCTGTCCGAGCGAGGCGAAGTACCAGGAGCAGTGCGCGAGCACCACGTGGTCGAAGGCGTCGGAGGGGAAGTCGACCGACAGGTCACGGACGTCCGTGCCGAAGCGGAAGTCGATGCGCGGCCCGAGCGGGCTCGCCGCGAGCCGGGCCGCCGACTCTCCGAGCGTGACCGGCGCCCCGTAGGACGGATCGGCGACATCGACGGCCACCACGCGTCCCTCGGGTCCGACGGCGTCCGCGAGGACGGCGGTCATGTCGCCCTGCCCGCAGCCCAGTTCGAGGACGGTGGCCCCGGGTTCGACGTCCCAGCTCTCCACGAGCGAAGCGCGATGGCGTGTCTGCACCAGCTGAGCGTGCGGGCTGTGCCCGGCGGCGGCCATGGCCTTGACGAGCAACGGAATCCCGGCGCGGAGATCGAAGTCGTTCACACAATCCTCAGTGGTGTTCGGCGAACCGGCGAGGACGAGCGTACGAGACACCTCTCGGCGGCACCTGCGATTAATCGCCCGAGTCCTGCGCACGACGACAGCGGGCCCCGCCCGACGCAAACCTCGGCGGGCATGCCCCGCGGCATCGATCGGCCGCCCCGCTTCGGCGGCGTCGCCCCGTCGGCTGCCACTGTGCTGTGGTGGCTCACTCCGTGGTGTTCTTCCTCGCGCCGAACGACGAGGCCGCCGCTGCGACGCACCGGCGGCGGCCCGGTCGGGAGTTCCAGTCCGTCACTTGCCGTTTCGTCGAACCGGACAGTGCCATCGCCGAGTGGGCCGTCTACTTCGAGGAGCCCTCGGCCGGGCTCCCGGTGCCCGAGGCGCTTCACAGGTGGTGGCCGGCGTGGGTCACGGCTCCCTCGAACGACGGCGTCGAGGTGTTCGCCGTGCCGCAGCGGCTGACCCGGGCGCTCGCCGGGGCCCGTTCCACGGAGATGGAGGAACTGGCCGGCCGATGGGCCACGAGGCTCAGGGCCACCGACGGGGACGACATGACCGGCGACGACCTGTCGGCCGTCCTGCGGGGAGTGGCCGGGCTCGCGGCGTCCGCGGTGCGCACGGGTGGGCGCCTCTACAGCTGGAGCTTCTGAGCGTCCGGCGGCACATCCGCCGGACGCGCCCGCCCCCGCGCTTCCGCCCCCACTGCTGCGCCGCGTGCGGATCGCAGGGGACCGTTTCCGGCCGAACGGGCACACCGAACCGCGGCCGGGACGATCGGAAACGCGTACTGACCCGTCAGATCCGCTCATCTCGCCCCCGTGCTGCAGAAACAGGGGCCGGGCCCGGTTACCTGGTGCCGAAGCAAGATCCCGGTCGCGGGCCGAACACCGGCCCCCGACCGGGGGGCGTGTGGACGGACCCCCCAAGGTCGGGATAGTCGGCGGGGGCCGCGCTGA
>NZ_JBHJRC010000067.1:0-31297 GCF_042261735.1 Kitasatospora sp. NPDC056327
CGTACGGGCGGCCGCCATCTCGGCCGCCACCCGCGCGCCCCGGTCCGGGGCCAGGTCGAGACAGGCGAGCACCCCGGGCACGGCGATGCTCGGCATCAGGTGCCGGTAGAGCGTCGCGACCCGCTCGGCGAGGTCGGCCCGGCCGGTGAACCGCTGGGACTGGAGCTGCACGCCGACCCAGGAGGCCGTCATCAGCCCCGCCGTGTCGGCCGGCACCACGTGCGGCAGCAGTTCGCCGCGCTCCCGCGCGGCGATCAGCAGCCGCTCCAGGCGGGCGATCCACCCCGGCGCGGCGTCGATGCCCAGGCGGCGGTCCGCGCCCTGGTCGACCGAGAGCCGGACCCCCGCGCTGACCAGCGGGTCGATCGGCACCAGGTGGGTGACCACCATCCCGGTGTCCACGAACTCCTGCAGCTTGCAGGAGCGTTCCGGGACGGCCTCGGCCTCGAACTGCTCCTCTATGACGCCCTGGGCGAGGTCGCGCTTGGAGGCGAAGTGGAAGTAGACGGCACCGCGGGTGACCCCCGCCCGGGCGACCACCTCGCCGATGGTCGCCCCCTCGTAGCCGAACTCGTCGAACACCGAGGCCGCGGCCTCCAGAATCAGCCGCCGCGTGCGCAGCGCCCGCTCCTGTCGTGCCACCACGACCACCCCCACCCACACCGAAACAAAACCGAACAGCCCGTATTCCGACCGGGGCCGCCGACACACTCCGTCAAGAGGATACCGACCGTGCGGTCTGCTCCGTGCGCCCGGAGCCACCGCGCGGACCGGTGTCGAACGGCCGTTCCCGGGTTCCGTCCACCGGTTCGACTCCGCGGGCCCGGTCCTGCGCCCCCGGCGCGTCAGGACGGCACGGCGACCGCCTCCACCTCGACGAGCTGCTCGTCGTACCCGAGCACGGAGACCCCGACCAGGGTTCCTTGCCCCGGAGCCCGCCGCTACGGCGCGGCAGCGGCGGTGCGACGTACCGGCGGGCTCCGGGAATTCACCGGTGCGGGTGATGACGGGGGCGCGCTCCGGCCGGGATCCTGGTGGTCCGCCGACGACCGAGGGGGCCACCGTGCCGTTTCCGAGGAACACCGGGGACCGGGGCCGCCGCCGGGTGCTGGGGCTCGCCCTGGGAGCCGGCCTCGCGCCCGCCCTGGCCGCCGCGTCCGCCGCCGCCCGCACCCGCGAGGACGCACCGGAGCCCGGGCCGGACGCCGGACGCGTCCCGCCGGGGCCCGCCCTCGGCCGCCGGGTGGTCGCCGTCGCCACCTCGCTGATCGGTGTGCCGTACGCGTGGGGCGGCGGGGACCGGCTCGGCGCGAGCCTCGGCTTCTGCGACGAGGAGAACGGCTACCTGAACGGCGAGTGCCTGGGCGAGAGCACCGTCGGCTTCGACTGCAGCGGCCTCTCGCTGCACTGCTGGTACCGGGCGAGCGGCGGCGGCATCGAACTGGCCCACTACACCGTCGCCCAGTACCACCGCTCCGCCCCGGTGGAACCGGACGCCCTGCTCCCCGGCGACCTGCTCTTCTTCTCCCGCCCGGACGCCCCGCTGCACCACGTCGGCCTGTGGACCGGCGACGGCGCGATGATCCACGCCGAGCGCACCGGCACCCTGGTCGCCCGGGTGGAGGGCGTGCTGCAGGTGCCGCGCTGGGCCGGCGAGTTCGCGGGCGCGCGCAGGCCGCTGCGGTTCGGCTAGCACCGGCCGCCCCCGCCCGCCCGCCGTGCCGGTGGGACGGGCCCACGGGCGGGCGGTCAGGGCGAGCCCGGCAACCGGGCGTGGATCCGGCCGAGCAGCTCGTGCAGGACCGTCCGTTCCGCCGGGCTCAACGGGGCCAGCACCTCGTCCTGGACCGCGTGCGCCTCGGCCTGCAGCTCCGCGAGCAGCGCGCGGCCGGCCCCGGTCACGGTGACCGAGACCCGGCGGCGGTCGGCGGTGTCGCGGGTCCGTTCCACGTGGCCGGCGGCGGCGAGCCGGTCGGTGACCTTGGCCATGTCGCTGGGATCGATGCGCAGCCGGCGGACCAGGTCCCGCTGGGAGTGCGGGCCGAAGTCGGCCAGCGCGGCGAGCACCGCCATGTCCCAGAGCCGCAGCCCGCGCCGGGCGAGCCGTTCGGCCAGCTGCCCGCGGGCCGCCCTGCCGGTGCGGGAGAGCAGGTAGGTGCCGAGTTCCAGCAGCGTCGGCGGGGTCGCCGGCGAAGCGTCCGGCACGGGTGCGGTGGCGGGGGATTCCTCGGAGGCCATGGGAGCAGTCTAGGGTGCGACCCTATAGTGGGTCCCGACCCATCATCTTGCCCAGGATCATCCACCGCCCGGGAAGGCCCCGCCATGGACGCCCCGTACCACCGCCTGCTCGTCGCCGACTTCCCCTCCTGCTTCGGCTTCTACGGCGCCGCGCTGCCGGCGCTCACCGGTGCCGCCCTGGCCAAGGGCGCCCCCGAGGGCCCCTACGCCTCCTGGGACCTCGGCGGCCGGACGGTGCTGTCGCTGTTCGACCGCGGACAGCAGGCCTCCGTCATCGGTGACGCGGCGCTCCCCGCCGGGCCGGACAGGAGCGCCACCGCCCAGGACCACGCGGTGCTGGTCCTCCGGGTCGAGGACGTCGACCGGGCCTTCGCGCTCTGTCTGCGGCACGGCGGCGCCCCGGTGACCGGCCCCGCCGACCGCCCGGCGTGGGGGCCGGACCTGCGCACCGCGCATCTGCGCGACCCGGAGGGGCGGCTGATCGAACTCCAGTCGTACTGACGCCGGGCGCGGCGTTCCGGACCGCCCGCGCGGAGGCTCCGGAACGCCGGTCGGCGCGCCGCCCGGCCCGGTCTCAGTGGAGGACCTGGCAGCCGCGTGCCGCCAGTACGGCCCGCAGCGCGGCCGGCGGCTCGACGGGGTTCCACCGCAGGTCCAGCTTCTCCAGTGCGGGCAGCGCCGCCGGGTCGGCCAGCCAGTCCGGCAGCGCGGTGATCCGGTTGCCGCGCAGGTCGAGCCGGCGCAGCAGCGGCAGTCCGGCCAGGACGTCCGGCACGTCGCCGAGGGCGTTCTCCCGGAGTTCGAGTTCGCGCAGCGCGGTGAGGCCCGCGAAGGCGTCCGGCAGGGCGGTGAGCGCGTTGCCGCGCAGCCACAGTTCCCGCAGTCCGGGCAGGCCGCCGAGGGCGGCGGGCAGCGCGGTGAGCAGGTTGTGCTGGGCGCGGAGTTCCACCAGGCCGGTCATCGCGCCCAGCTCGCCGGGGAGTACGGTGATGCGGTTCCCGCCGATGTTGAGGTAGCGCAGCCGGGTGAGCCGCCCGAGGGCGGCCGGGAGCGCGGTGAGCGCGTTGTCGTGCAGGTAGAGGAAGTCGGTCAGCCCGGTGAGGTCGCCGATCTCCTCCGGCACATCGGCGATCCGGTTGTGCCCGAGGTCGAGCGTGCGGAGCCGGCGCAGCCGGCCGACGGCGGGCGGGATCCCGGTGATGCCGGTCTCCGCGAGGATGAGCACCGTGAGGTCGGTGCGCTCCCAGACCGTCGCGGGCACGGTGCCGAGCCGCTGCCGCCAGAGGTTGAGGATGGTGTCGGTCACCCCCTCATCCTGCCGTTCCGCGGACCGGCCCGGGGCCGGCCGTGCCCGGGCCGGGCGGGGGCTCCCCGCGCTCCGGACCGGGCACCGGAGGGCGCCGTCACATGTTGATCATGTGACCGGCGAGCCCGTGGACGGCCTCCTTGACCGCCTCGCCCAGGGTCGGGTGGGCGTGCACGTTGCGGGCGACCTCGTGCACGGTGAGGTCCCACTGCTGGGCCAGCGTCAGCTCCGGCAGCAGCTCGGTGACCTCGGGTCCGATCAGGTGGGCGCCGAGCAGCTCGCCGTGCGCGCCGTCGCTGATGACCTTGACGAAGCCGATCGGGTGGCCGAGGCCGTGCGCCTTGCCGTTGGCGGTGAAGGGGAACTTGGCGACCTTGACGTCGTGGCCGAGGTCGCGGGCCTGCGCCTCGGTGTAGCCGAAGCTCGCGATCTGCGGCTGGCAGTAGGTGGCGCGCGGGATCATCGCGAAGTCCACCTCCATGGTCTCCGCGCCGCCGATCGTCTCGGCGGCGATCACGGCCATCGCCTCGGCGGCGTGCGCCAGCATCAGCTTGGCGGTGACGTCGCCGATCGCGAAGATGTGCGGGACGTTGGTCCGGCCGCGGCCGTCGACCTCGATCGCGCCGCGCTCGGTCAGCCTGACGCCGGTGGTCTCCAGCCCGTAGCCGTGCACGCGCGGGGCGAAGCCGATCGCCTGGAGCACCTTGTCGGCCTCCAGCACCTGCTGCTGACCGTCCTTGGCGGTGACGGTGACCTTGACCTTGGCGGCCGGGTCCTCGTCGTCGATCGAGTCGACCCGGGTGGAGGTGAGCACCTGGATGCCCAGCTTGCGGTACTGCTTGGCCAGCTCGGCGGAGACCTCGGCGTCCTCCAGCGGCACCATCCGGTCGAGGAACTCGACGATGGTGACCTGTACGCCGTAGTTGTGCAGGACGTAGGCGAACTCGACGCCGATCGCACCGGCACCGGCGATGACGATGCTGCCGGGCAGCTCCTCGGTGAGGATCTGCTCCTCGTAGGTGACCACGCGGTCGCTCAGGCGGGTGCCGGGGAGCAGCCGGGTGGTGGCACCGGCGGCGATGACGCAGTGGTCGAAGGTGACGACCTCGAAGCCGCCGCCGTTCAGGGCGACCTGGACGGTGTGGTCGTCGACGAAGGTGCCGCGGCCGTCGTACTCGGTGATGCCGTTCTTCTTCATCAGGTAGTGGACGCCCTTGACGCGGCCGTCGGCGACGGTGCGGCTGCGCTTGAAGGCCTCGCTGTAGTCGAAGGTCACCCGGCCCTCGACCTTGATGCCGAAGGTCTTGGCCTCCTTGGTGACGATGTGCGCGAGTTCCGCGTTGCGCAGCAGCGCCTTGGAGGGGATGCAGCCGACGTTCAGGCAGACCCCGCCCCAGTACTTCGACTCGATGACCGCGGTCCTCAGGCCGAGCTGGGTGGCGCGGACCGCGGCCGTGTAGCCGCCGGGGCCGGCGCCGAGGACGACGACGTCGTAGTGCGTGCTGCTCATGGTGCTGACTCCTCCGAGGGTGTCACGGTGTCGTGATCTCGGTGCCATGGTGTCAGGCGACCGCGCCGCGCACCCGTCGGCCCCCGGGCGTCCCGGGGCCGACCGGGCGGCCGGCCCGGCTCCACCGCCCACCGTCGGCGCACGGGGCGGGGGGACCGGGCCGGACCGGGGTCAGGCGTCGACCTCGTGCGCGTGGCCCTCCTTCAGGCCGCCGCCGCTGCCGGCCTGGCCGTCGGTGTTCTGCGGCGCGACGGGCGCGGTCAGCGAGGAGAGGTCCCAGGCGTAGGTGCCGACGGCGTTGGCGATGACGTCGATGTTCAGGTCGAACGCGGAGAGGTCGAGGTTCTCCAGGTTGTCGCAGGCCTGGTGGTAGCACTTGTCGAAGGCGACCCCGGCGGTGCCGCCGTACCTGGCCGCCTGGGCGGCGCTCTTGATCACCTCGGCGCCGGTGTCGGTGCCGCCGGCCGGGATGCCCGCGTCGATGAACGGTCCGTAGTCGGAGCGGCCGGTGAAGTCGGTGCCCTCGTGCGGGACGCTCCAGTCGTCGAGGAAGTTGGTGATGAGGCGCTCGATCTGGGCGGAACCGGCCGGGCCGGGGCCCGAACCGACGTGGTCGGAGTCGTCGCCGTCGTAGACGAACTGGGCGGAGTTCGGCGAGGCGATCATGTCGAAGTTCAGGTAGAGCCTGATCTTCTTCTTCTCCGCCTCGGAGAGCGCGTTCACGTACGCCTCGGAGCCCTTGAGGCCGAACTCCTCGGCGGACCACCAGGCGAACCGGACCTTGTTCTTCACGGGCCGGGTGCCGAGGTTCCTGGCGACCTCCAGGATGCCCGCCGAGCCGGAGCCGTTGTCGTTGATGCCCGGGCCGTCGGCCACCGAGTCGAGGTGCGAGCCGACCACGACGGTGTTGTTCTCGTCGCCGCCGGGGGTCTCGGCGAGGACGTTCCAGGTCTTGCGCTTCTCCATGAACGTGCGGACGTCCAGGTTGACGGTGACCGGGCCGGCGGCGGCCTTGGCCGCGAGCGCCTCGCCCGCCGCCTGGGAGATCCCGCCGACCGGCACCCGGCCGGCGGCCGGGTCCCCGAGCGTCCCGTTGAGGTCGCCCGCGGTGTTGTTGTAGACGATCGCGCCCGCCGCGCCCGCGTCGGCCGCCGCCGCCTGCTTGACGGCGAAGCTGCAGCCGCCGCGCTTGATCAGCGCGACCTTGCCGGTGAAGGCGCCGGCCGCGTAGTCGGTGGCCTCGCAGCCGGTGGTGGCGTCCACCGGCACGACCGCCAGCGCGGCGGAGATGCCGCCCGCCGGGCCGCTGCCGGAGTACGTCATGACCTTCAGCGGCACGTCCTCGGCCTGCGGGGAGACGACGCTCAGCCGCTCGGAGAGGGCCTGGAAGAACGTGTACTCGAACTCCTGCTTGGAGACCTTCAGCCCGGCCCGGCGGGCCTGCTCGTAGACGTACTGGGCGGACTGCTCGTGGCCGCGGGCGCCGGCCACCCGGTTGCCGCCGTTGCGGTCGGCGAACCGCTGGAACGCCTCCAGGGTCCTGAAGGCGTTGTCGGCACCGCTGTCCGCGACCAGCCGCGCGGCCAGCCGGGCGGCCTTGCGGGCCGGGTCCGGGTCGGCGGCGGCGCTGCCGGTGCCGACCATCAGCAGCGGGGTTACCAGCGCGGCCACCGCCAGCGCGGCGCCCGCCGCACGGCCGGCGTGAGCGGTGCGGGTGCGGGGTGCGGCAACCGGGCGACCGGTCCGAGCGTTCAAGGCTTGTCCTTCCGACGGTCCATGGGACTCCCGATTTGACATGTTCCGGGACTCCTTGCCAACCCCGGTGCAGAAGCTGACCGGATGCGGACACCCCGCCGTGCGGCGATGCTGGAGGGGGCGGGGCCGTCTCATCCGGGAGTGTGACCACATGTCCATGTTGGATAAGCTCAAGAGCATGCTCAAGGGCCACGAGGACCAGGCCGAGCGGGGCATCGACAAGGCCGGCGACACGGTCGACGAGCGCACGCAGGGCAAGTACGGCAGCCAGGTCGACATGGGCCAGGAGAAGCTCAAGGACCAGCTGCGCGACGACCGCCCGCCGCAGTAGTCCCCTCCGCTCCCCCGCGGGCCGGCACCCCTTCACCGGCCCGCCCCCACCGGCTCGTGCACGCCCCTCGGGGCCTCCGCACGGGCCGGCACTATTTTCGGACTTTACACACTCATTACTATTGATCCGGTTGCGCGTTCGCGTGTCATACGCGGCCAGGCGCCGGCGTCCCCTGCTCCGGCGCGCCCGCGCCATGCGCAGCCTCCTGGGAGCGCGCCCTGACGAGAGGACAGCCGCCGTGTCGATCCCCCGTGTCCGGACCACCTCGCTGCCCGGTGTCGGCGTCCAGTACGACCTCACCACCCGAGAACAACGGCACCTGTCGGTGATCGCCCACCGGGACGGCTCACGCAGTCTCAACGTCTACCGCTCGGACGACCCCGACGCCTGTTCGCAGGCCTTCCGGCTGACCGCCGAGGAGTCCGCCGCCCTGGTCGACGCGCTGACCCCGGCTCACCACAACCCGGGCCTGCTGCACACCACCGACCTCGGCCTGGTCGCCGAGCGCCTGCCGGTCGACGGCACCTCGCACTGGAACGGCCGCCTGCTCGGCGAGACCAGGATGCGCACCGAGACCGGTGCCTCGATCGTCGCCGTGCTGCGGCGCACCGGGGCCGTCCCCTCCCCGACGCCGGACTTCCGGCTGGCGGGCGGCGACACGCTGATCGTGATCGGCACCCGCGAGGGCGTCGACGCGGCGGCGGCGATCCTGGGGCGGGGGTGATCGGGGGGTGCACACCGCGACCGTCTTCATCGAGCTCGGCTCGGTCATCCTCGTCCTCGGCCTGCTCGGCCGGATCGCCGGCCGCTACGGCTTCTCCCCCATCCCGCTCTACCTGCTCGGCGGCCTCGCCTTCGGCACCGGCGGGCTGCTCCCGCTGAGCGCCAGCGAGGAGTTCGTGGCGACCGGCGCCGAGATCGGCGTCGTCCTCCTGCTGCTGATGCTGGGCCTGGAGTACACCGCCGCCGACCTGGTCACCAACCTCAAGGCGCAGTACCCGGCCGGCGCGGTCGACTTCCTGTTGAACGCGATACCCGGCGCCGTCGCCGCGCTGCTGCTCGGCTGGGGCCCGGTGGCGGCCGTGGTGCTCGCGGGCGTCACCTGGATCTCCTCGTCGGGAGTCATCGCCAAGGTGCTCGGCGATCTCGGCCGGCTCGGCAACCGGGAGACCCCGGTGATCCTCAGCATCCTGGTCCTCGAAGACCTCGCGATGGCCGTCTACCTGCCGATCCTGACGGCCCTGCTGGCCGGGGCCGGTCTGCTCGCCGGGTCGATCACGCTGGCCATCGCGCTCGCCACGGCCGGCGCCGTGCTCTTCGTCGCGCTCCGCTACGGCCGGCTGATCTCGCGGTTCGTCTCCCACGACGACCCGGAGAAGCTGCTGCTGGTGGTGCTCGGGCTGACCCTGCTGGTCGCCGGCATCGCGCAGCAGCTCCAGGTGTCGGCGGCGGTCGGCGCGTTCCTGGTGGGCATCGCGCTCTCCGGCGAGGCCGCCGAGGGCGCGCACACCCTGCTGAGCCCGCTGCGGGACCTCTTCGCGGCCGTGTTCTTCGTGTTCTTCGGACTCAGCACCGACCCGACCAGCATCCCGCCGGTGCTGCTCCCCGCCCTGCTGCTGGCCGTGGTCACCGCGGTCACCAAGGTCGCGACCGGGTACTGGGCGGCGCGGCGCGCGGGGATCGCCACCCGCGGGCGGTGGCGGGCCGGCGGGGCGCTGGTCTCGCGCGGCGAGTTCTCCATCGTCATCGCCGGACTCGCCGTCACGGCGGGCATCGAGCCCGGGCTCGGCCCGCTGGCCACGGCGTACGTGCTGATCCTGGTGGTCACCGGACCGCTGGCGGCCCGCTACACCCAGCCCGCGGTGGAGCGGCTGGGCGGGCTGATGACCCGGCGCCGTCGTCCGTGGGCGCCGGAGGCGAGCGGGGCCGGCGGCGGGGCCGCCGGGGCCGGGGCTTCCGTGAAGCTGCCCGCCCAGGCCGTGGCGGCGGACGGCGCGGAGCCGGTGGAGGATCCGCTGGACTCCGACTCCGGCCAGACCCTCGACGGTCTGTCGCGCTGAACCCGTCGCTGAACCCTCGCTGAACCCCGGGCCGGGCCCGGCCACGAACCGCGCGCCGCATCGCGCACCGGCCGTGCGCGGGCCGTGATCCGGGCACGGCCCGACCGTGCGCCGTTCCCGCACGGAACAGGGCGCCCCGGCAGTGGCGCCCGCACCCTCCTGCCTCTGGGCGGGTCACCTCCGGTGGTCCGCCCGGGGGCTTCCTCCGTTCGGGGCGCCCGATCCGGCACCGGCGCCGGTGCCGGGCCCGGGGTCTCCGGGGGCGTCCGGGCCGACGCGCCGCGCGGCCTCCGTGTCGTGGCCGCAGTTCTCGCAGGGGCCGGGACCGGGCCGCTCGCGCAGACGCCCGCACTCCTCGCACACCCGGTCCAGCCAGCAGGCCGGTTCGCCACCCTCGTCCATGCGGGGATTGTGCCCGCGGGCAGGCCTCCGGCGCGAGTGGACGGTGTCCGCCGGAGCTCGGTGGACACTCCCCCGCGACCGAACCGCACCGGACCCCGCCCTGCGCGCCCGCCCGCTCACGGCCGGGGTCGAGCCGCCCGGCCCCGGACGGCCTGCGGGCTCCTGGACCGCGCCGGCACCTCCCACGACGGCCGCCGCCGCGAGCGCCGCGGTGGCGGCAGGATCAGGGCGGTGTGACGACCGCTCGGCCCCATGACTCCGCCTTCGGGCCCAGAGGATCCGTCGCGCGCGGCTCAAGCAGGTGCCTCCCGCTCGGTCGATCGAGTTCCCGACGGCTCGCCGGGAGCCCCGGGGGTGTGACCGGGCCCCGCGCCGGACCGCCGGGAGCCGCGCCGCAGCAGCAGGAGGAGGCCGAGCTGAACGAGCGCCCCGATCGTCATGCCCGCCCAGATGCCGTGCACGCCGAACGGGCCGGAGAGGGCCGCACCGGAGCCGAGCTGTGCGGCCAGGCCGAGCAGGACCGCGACCACCGGCCGTCGCCCGGCGCCCGCCGCCTGGTGGACTCCGCCGAGGGCGACCACCAGTGCGTAGGGGAGCAGGTAGGGACCGGCCATCCGCAGGAAGCCGACCGCCTCGCCGGCCACCGCCGGATCGCCGGTGAACAGCGCGGTGGCCGGGACCGCGGCCGCCGCGCACAGGACGGCCGCGCCCGTGCCGAGGGCGGCGGCCAGCACGGCGGTGTCACGGCCGAGCGCCCGGAGGTCGGCCGCGCCCTCCCCGGCGCGGCGGGCGGCGCCGGTCAGGCGGGCGGCCTCGATGACGGCGGCCTGCCGGAGCGCGTAGAAGGCCATGGTGACGATCAGCAGGACGCGGTAGCCGACCCCGTAACCGGCCACGGCGGCCACCCCGAAGGAGGCGACCAGGGCGAGCTGGAGCGCCCCGACGGCCATCCGCGCGGTGAAGTCCAGGCCGAACGGCGCCCCGGCGGCGGTGATCGCGCGGGCCTCGGCGCGCAGTCCGCCGGGCGGGGCGGGCAGCCGGTGGCGGCGGCGGAGCGCCAGGGTCACCGCGAGGGCGACGGCCCGCGAGACGGCGAGGGCGAGGGCGGCACCGGTGACGCCGAGCGCGGGGAACGGGCCGGGGCCGAGGATCAGCAGCGGGTCCAGGAGGAGCAGCAGGGCGCCGGTGAGCAGCGCGGCGCGCATCGGCGTCCGGGTGTCGCCGGTGCCCTTGAAGAGCTCGTCGGCGACACGCTGGCCGAAGAAGAGCACGAAGGCCGGGAAGGCCACCGCGAAGTAGTCGGCGGCGAGCGCGGCGGCCTCGCCGTCCAGGAAGGCGCCGGCGAGCGGTTCGCGGAGCAGGGCACCGGGCACTGCGAGCGCGAGGCCGCCCAGCGCGCAGAGCCACCAGGCGGCGCGGGCGACCCGCCCCGCGGCGGCCGGGTCGCCGGCGCCGTGGGCCTGCGCGAGGCGCACCGTCACCCCCGAGGCGACCACCAGGACCAGGCCGAGCAGCAGGTTCTCCACGGTGCCGGCCAGGGTGACGGCGGCGACGGCGGGCCCGCCCAGTCCGGCCACCCAGAAGGTCCCGACGACCGCAGCGGCCACGCCCGACAGCAGTTCCGCGTAGACCGGTCCCGCGAGTGCGACGAGCCGTGGCAGATGTCCCCGCATGGTGTACTCCCCCGTTGCTTCCGCCGACGCGCCGACCGCCGCCCGGGCAGCTGCGGGCACCGGGCTGCCGGGCACCGCGCTCCCGGGCTTCGGACTGCCGGTCGGCCTCGAATAGAGATACATCGATTCGATGCACATCGGCAAGAGGTAGTATGACGCCCGGACGGACCACCGGGAGAACGGAAGACCCCACCCGTGCTGACCCTCGCGATCCTCGGGTTCCTCCACGACGAACCGCTGCACGGCTACCAGCTGAAGTCCCGGATCACCGGCCTGACCGGTCATGCCCGGCCGGTGAGCGACGGCGCCCTCTACCCCGCGATCACCCGCCTGGAGAAGGCCGGCCTGCTGGTCCGGCGCAGCGAGCCGGGCAGCGGCGCCGCACCGCGTCAGGTCCTGGAGCTGACCGCCGAGGGGCGGGCCGAGCTGGCGCGCCGGCTGGCCGAGCCGGAGGAGGCCGAGATCTCCGACCAGATCCGCTTCTTCACCGTCGCGGCCTTCCTGGACCGCCTCCCCGACCCGGCCCGGCAGGCCGCGGTCCTGCGCCGGCGGCTCGCCTTCCTGGAGGCGCCGAGCAGCTTCTTCTACGGCGCCGACGGGCGGCCGGTCACCGCCGAGCAGGAGCGCAGCCCGTTCCGGCGCGGCATGCTGCTGGTCGCCCGCGCCTCCGGGGCCGCCGAGCGGGCCTGGCTGACGGAGACGATCGCCGCGCTCGGCGGTTCGGCGGCCGGTCGTCCGGCGCGGGACGGATCCGCACCGGATCACCCGGCGCCGGATCACCCGACCCCGGATCACCCCGCCACGGATCGCCCGGCGCCGGAGGCCTGAGCTGCGCGCGGACGAGCGTCGGCGGGGCCCGGCGGAAACCGGAAGCATTTGATCCGGAAGGCTGCCGGGGGCGGCCGGGCGTGGCTATGATGAGCCGCCACACACCACGGCCGAACCGTCCGGTACCACGGCACCGCCGCGCGTGACCAGGGCGCGGGCCCGCCCGCGCCCCCTCCGTCCCGTCCCGAGGGAGACCGCCGTGCCCCCTGCCGACAGCACCGCCGTCGCACCGTCCGGTTCCGCCGGACCCCGGGACGCGCCCCGTCCGGCCGCGGATCCGGACGCCATCCCCGGCTGGTTCTTCCGGCTCGACCGCGAGGCCTTCGGCCACCTCCTCACCGCGCAGAGCGCGGCCGGACTGACCGGTGACGTCCTGGAGCTCGGCAGCTACCTGGGGCGCAGCGCCGTCCTGCTCGGCGACCACCTGCGGCCGGGCGAGCAGCTGACGGTCTGCGACCTGTTCGACTCCGAGGCGGGCGACGCCGACAACGCCGCCGAGATGGCGATGTCCTACCGCTCCTCGCTGACCAGACGCGGTTTCGAGGCCAACTACCTGGCGTTCCACCCGGAGCTGCCGACCATCGTGCAGGCACCGACCGCCGTGCTGGCCGACGGCCGGATCCCGGCCGGCAGCTGCCGCTTCGTCCACGTCGACGCCTCCCACCTCTACGAGCACGTGGCCGGCGACATCGAGGTGGCGCGGCGGGCGCTGGCCGGGGACGGGCTGGTGGTGCTGGACGACTACCGCTCGGAGCACACCCCGGGCGTGGCGGCGGCGGTCTGGCAGGCGGTGTTCACGGGCGGGCTGCGGCCGGTGCTGCTGACGCCGATGAAGTTCTACGGGACGTGGGGCGATCCGGAGCCGGCCCGCCGGGCGCTGCTTGCCCGGGACTGGCGGGCCGAGGGGTTCACCGTCGACGAGGACACCATCGCGGGGCTGCGGGTCCTGCGGCTGAACAACGCCGTGCGGCCGCCGCGCACGGGTCCGCGCCGGGTGCTGCTGGAGCTGCTGCCGCCGGTGGCCACCCGGGCGGTCCGGCGGGTGCTGGGGGCGGTCCGGGCACTCCGGACGCGGTCCGCGGCGCGGCCGGGCGGGACCGTCCGGCCCCACTGAGCAGCAGCGTCCCGGCGGGGCGGGGCCCCGCGGCCGGTACTCTGTCGGCCGTGCACCTCATGATCGCTTCGACCGCCCGCCCGGCCCGTCCCGCGTGTTCCGCCCGTCCGGCCCGGACGCGCCGATGAGCGCCTTCGTCCCGCCCGAGCCACCGGCCTTCGCCACCGCCTCGCCCCGCGAGCGGGTGGCCCGGATCCTCACCGAGGTGCTCGCGCCCGTCCCGCTGGTGATCTCCCTGCTGCTGGTCGTCGGCACGCACGCCGCCGGCGGCTGGACCGGGCTGGGCTGGGGGCTGCTGGCGGCGTCCTTCTGCGGGGTCGTGCCGCTCGGCGTGATCGCGCTCGGGGTGCGGCGCGGCGCGCTGACGGACAAGCACATGCGGGTCCGCCGCCAGCGCGTCGTCCCGATGGCGGTCAGCCTGCTCTCGGTGGTGACCGGTGTCGTACTGCTGGCCCTGCTGGACGCCCCGGCGGAGGTCGGGGCCGTGGTGGTGGCGATGCTGGTCGGGCTGGTCTCGGCGCTGACCGTGACGGTGTGGTGGCAGATCTCGCTGCACAACGCGGTGGCCGGGGGCACCGCGATGATCCTGGTGCTGGCGCTCGGCCCGGCCTCGCCGGTCCTGATGGTGGCGGCGGCGTCGCTGCCGGCGGCGGCGGGCTGGTCCCGGCTGGTGCTCCGGGCCCACACGCCGGCCCAGGTGGCGGCCGGGACGGCGCTCGGCGGCGTGTCAGCCCTGGCCTTCGCCGTGCTGCGCTGAGCCCGCTCCCCGGACGGACGCCGCCGCGCGGCCGGACCCGCCGGTAGGGTCGGCCGGTCGGGCCCGCCGATCCGGCGGACCGGGCCGATCCCGCACCGTGGAGAGCACCGTGGAACCGCGATCACCGCATTCGCCGCAGCCGCCGAACCCGTCGGACGCCCAGGGACCACCGGGCCCGCCCGGGAGGCCCGCGCCCTTCCCGCCGCCCGCCCCGTCGGCGGAACCGCAGGAACCGCCGGCGCCTCTGGAGACGCGCCTGCCGGCCGGCCTCCCCTCCGACGAGGACCTGGTCGAGGAGCTGCTGGCGCTCGCCGTGCCGTTCGAGGAGGTGAACGGCCTGCTCGCAGCCCGCGTCCGGCTGGCCCGGGACGCGGGCCTGCGGGCACTCTTCGAGGAGATGCTGCGCGACCAGGCCGCGGCGGTGGGGACGCTCGGGGGACCCGCCGGGATCGGCCCCGGCTGGCCGGCCGGCGTTCCGGACGGCGAACGGTTCGCGGCCCTGCTGTTCGTCGCGCTGGCCCCGCACACCCGGGCCCTCCACCGCGCGCTCGGCGTCCCGCCGGAGGTGACCCGCTCGACGCTCGCCGACCTCGGCCGGCAGATCGTGGTGGGCCGGTGGCGCGGCCGGGCCGGACTGGGCAACCCCCGCTGGCTGACGCTGCACTTCCGGGGCGAACTGTTCCAGCTCGGCCGGCTGCAGTTCCAGCGCCGCCGGCCGGCCGGGCCGGACACCGGGGCCGAGCGGACCGGCCTGCCCGGCGAGTGGAGCCTCCAGGTGCACATCCCCGACCACTGCGGCCCGCTCTCCCCGGGAGCCTGCGACCGGGCGCTGGACCGGGCGCGGGCGTTCTTCCCCCGGCACTTCCCCGGTGAGCCCTACCGCGGCTTCGCCCTCTTCTCCTGGCTGCTCGACCCGCAGCTCGCCGACCGCCTGCCGGAGGGCTCCAACATCCTGCGCTTCCAGCAGCGGTTCGCCCCGCTGGGGAACCCGGACGGGCCGCCGGTGCCCGAGGACACCAACCCGCTGCGGTACGTCTTCGGCGACGTCGGCCGCCCGCTGGGGTCGCTCCCCCGGGACACCGCCCTCCAGCGCGCCCTGGTCGACCACCTGCGGGCGGGCGGCCACTGGTACGTGTGCGGCGGCCGGCTCCCGTTCTGAATTCCCCGCCGCAGCATCCGTCGAATTGATCAGACTTATAAGACGTATACGACTGCATTCACTCCAACGAGGGAAGTTCCTTTAAAGATTTGCCCACGGAACATTAAAGCGCGCATAGTGATGGCGTCTCAGTTGGCCCTAGGAATGGCCAATTTATGGCAAAGGCCCGTGCCGCCCCGCACGGGTCCCTGGCAGACGAGGAGATGGCGTTGCGTCACGGAAACGTTCACGACGGCTACGGGCAGCGGCTGCGCGAGGGGATCGCCGCCCCGGGGACGACCCCGCTCATCGGTGTCTACGACATGTACTCCGCCTCCATCGCGGCCGAGCACTACGACGGCATGTTCGTCTCCGGCTTCGGCTTCGCGGCCTCCTACTACGGCCTGCCCGACATCGGCTTCATCGCCTGGCCGGACATGGTCGCCTTCGTCGAGCGGCTGCGCGGCGCCTTCCCCCGGCACCACCTGCTCGTCGACATCGACGACGGCTACGTCGACCCCGAGGTGGCCTGCCACGTGGTGCGGCGGCTGGAGCGGATCGGCGCCTCGGGCATCATCCTGGAGGACCAGAAGCGCCCGCGCCGCTGCGGCCACGCCGACGGCAAGCAGGTCCTGCCCCTGGAGGAGTACCTGGAGAAGCTGAACCAGGTCCTCGCCACCCGCAGCGACCTCGTGGTGGTGGCGCGCACGGACGCCACCGAGGAGGCCGACATCCTGCGCCGGGCCGAGGCCCTCGCCGCCACCGACGCGGACGTGGTGCTGGTCGACGGCGTGCGCAGCGAGGAGTGGGTCCGCCGGATCCGCCGGGTGGTGGGCGACAAGCCGCTGCTGTTCAACCAGATCGGCGGCGGCAAGTCGCCCCGGCTCTCGCTCTCCGAGCTCGCCGGGCTCGGGGTGAACGTCGCCATCTACAGCACGCCGTGCCTGTTCGCCGCCCACCGGGCGATGGACGAGGCGCTCGCCGGGCTCAAGGTCGCGGACGGCCGGCTGCCGGCCACCGCCGGGGAGCGCCAGGAGGTCGGCGTGCGCGAGTCCACCGAGCTGCTGGAGCGGAACCTCCCGCGGCCCCAGAGCCGCGAGGAGGTGGGCGTATGAGGCTCCGGGTTTCCGGCGCGCAGCCCCGGGAGGCCTCGGGCCGGCCGACGCGGGGGCACCGCAGGATCGCGGCCGCCGGTCTGGCCGTGGCCTGGGCGGTGCTCGGCTGCGCCGTCGCGCCGGAGGCCCGGGCGGCGGAGCGCGGCCTGGTCACGGTGATCGACAACTCCGGCGCCGACTCGATCCTGGAGATCGACCGGACGGCCGACCTGCTGGTCGGGCGCGGCTCGGCCGGCAGCGACCACGACGGTGCGACCACCCTGGTGACCGGGCTGCTGGGGGCGGCGCCCGCCCCCGTGGAGGCGGAGGAGGGCGAGGAATGAGCACGGCCCGTCAGCAGCGGGTTCCGCCTCCGGCGCAGGCGCGGCGCGCTTCGCCGGCCGCCGCCACCGGACGGCGGCCGTGGTGGCGGGTGCTCGATCCGTACGTGGTGGCGCTGGCCGGAGCGGTGGCACTGGCCGCGCTGCTGCCCGCCACCGGGCGGGCGGCCCACGGTGCGGAGCTGGCCTGCGACCTCGCGGTGGGGCTGCTGTTCTTCCTGTACGGGGCCCGGCTCTCCGCCCGCGAGACCTTCGCCGGGCTGCGTCACCTGCGGCTGCACGGGCTGGTGCTGACCTGCACCTTCGTGCTGTTCCCGCTGCTCGGGCTCGGTCTGACGGCGCTCGCGGCCGGGTCGCTCGCCGAGCAGCTGCGGACGGGCGTGCTGTTCCTCTGTCTGGTGCCCTCCACGGTGCAGTCCTCGGTGGCGCTCACCGGCGCCGCGCGGGGGAACGTCGCGGCGGCGATCTGTGCCGGCACCTACTCCAGCCTGGCCGGCCTGGTACTCACCCCGCTGCTCGCCGCCGGGCTGCTGGGGGCCGGTGCGGCGCTGTCGGCCGACGGCCTGCTGCGGATCTGCGCCCAGCTGCTCGCCCCGTTCGTGCTCGGGCAGTCGCTGCGGCCGTGGCTCGGCGGCTTCCTGGGGCGGCACCGCCGACTGCTCGCCCCGGTCGACCGGGGCTCGATCCTGCTGGTCGTCTACACCGCTTTCAGCGGCGCGGTCGAGCAGGGCGTCTGGGCCACCGTCACCCCGGCCGCCCTGCTCGGGCTGCTGGCCCTGCTGCTGGCCCTGCTCGCGGCCGCGCTCGCCGCGGTCCGGCTCGGCGCGCGGCTGCTGGGCCTGGACCGGGCCTCCGGCATCGCGGCGGTGCTCTGCGGCTCGCAGAAGAGCCTGGCCAACGGCCTGCCGATGGCCGCCGTCCTGTTCGGGCCGCAGGCGGGGCTGCTGGTCCTGCCGCTGATGATGTACCACCAGCTCCAACTGGTGGCCGGGGCGCTGCTCGCCGGCCGCTGGGTCCGTCCCCCGGCCGCCGACGGGGCGTCGGCCGGCCGCGAGGAGCCGTCCGGAGTGCCGGGCGACACCGGCGCCGCCGGGCAGGACACCTCCGCGCCCGCCCGGGCCTCCCCCGAACCCGCCTGACGGCACCGGGCGGTGCCGCGGCCCCGGGCGGGGCGGTGCCCGGCGGGAACGGGCGCCGCAACGGCCGGGACCTCGTGCCGCGGCGGGCGGCACGAGGTCCCGGCGAGCGCCGGCACGGTGGGCGACGCCTTGGGCGACACCATCGGCGGCTGCGCGGCGGATCCGTGGCGCCGGCGGATCGGTGGTGCGGATCGGCCCGGCGGATCGTCGCTACGGCCCCACGGATCGGGACCGCAGATCGGCGCCGTGGATCAGCTCCGTGGATCAGCTCCGTGGATCAGCCGCGCGAAGCGGCGTCCAGGGCGCGGGCGTCACCGGCGATCAGGCGGGCGCGGTCGGCGGGAACGCTGCGGCCGGCCTGGTTCTCGGCCCAGTGGGCGAGCGGCTGGTACTGGCCCTGTCCGAGCATGACGGTCAGGGTCGCCACGGCGTTGCGGTCGGCGCCCGAGGTGAGCACCAGCGAGGCCAGACCGGTCGGGGTGGCCGCGACGGTGAACTCGGTGGTCGTCTCGGCACGGCCGCCGGGGCCGGTGGCCTCGGCGCGCAGGGTGTGCTTGCCGAGCGCGAGCACGGTGGTGTCGAGGGCCGAACCGGCCGCCAGCTCCTTGCCGTCCAGGGTCAGCCGGACGGTGTCGGCACCGCTCGCCTGCACGGCGGTCACCGGCTGCTGGGCACGGTCCAGCGCCGCACCGGCGACCGGCGAGGTGATCGCCACCGTGGGCGCGGCCGGCGGGGTGGTCACGGTGCCGCCCTGCAGCCAGGCCGCGTTCCAGCCGGACAGCTCGGCCGGGCGGTTGGTGATGATGCCGTCGACGCCGGCGGCCTCCAGGGCCTTCCACCGGGTGGCCGAGTCGACCGTCCACACGTTGACCGCGACGCCGGCCGCGTGCAGGTCCTTCACCACACCGAGCCGGGGCGCGAGGGCGCCGTCGGAGGGGTTGTAGGCGGCGAGGCCGAGCTCCTTGGAGAGGGCCACCGGGTCGGCGTCGAGCGAGCCGCGCAGCAGTCCCAGCGGGAGCTCGGGGGCCAGCTCACGGGTGTGGCGGAGGGCGTCGACCTCGAAGCTCTGGACGAAGACCCGGCCGGTCATGCCGCGGTCACGGATCTCCTTGACGATCCGGGCCACCTCGTCGCGGCTGTGCGCGCCCTTGATCTCCAGCAGCAGGTTTCCGCCGCGGGTGCGCAGGTCCTCCAGCTGGGCGGCCAGGCTCGGCACCCGGGCGCCCGCGTACACCGGGCCGAACCAGGAGCCGGCGTCCAGCGCGTCCAGCTGGGCGGCCGTCAGGTCACGGATGCGGCCCTTGCCGTTGGTGGTGCGGTCCACGGTGTCGTCGTGCAGGACGTAGGGGACGCCGTCCTTGCTGGGCTGGACGTCGTTCTCGATCCACTCGGCGCCACCGCGGCGGGCGATCTCGTCCGAGGCCAGGGTGTTCTCCGGGGCGGCGGAGGAGGCACCGCGGTGGGCGAAGACGGTGAGCGGCGAACCGGCGGGGCGCAGCCAGCCGCCGGGGGCGAGGGCGGTCACCTTGAGGTCGTCGAACGAGACCTTCGCCCCGTTGACCACCAGGGCCTGCCCGCCGTCGGCGGTGCGGGCGACCTGCGTGGTGCGCATCGCCTCCTTGCCGTCGAAGATCCAGCGGGCGGAGGTGCCGTGCACCTCGACGGCGACCCGGACGTCACGGCCGGTGCCCGCGGCGGTCGGGGCCGCGGCGGTGTTGGTGACGTTCCAGCTGTTGGCGGGGGTGCGCTGGGCGAACTCCAGGCCGTTGGCGGCGGTGGTGCCGGAGCGCATGGTCGCGATCGACCACGGGGTGGCGCCGCTCGCGGGGACGTCCAGGCCGAAGGCCGTCCAGCGGGCGGCGTCGGCGACGCTCTCGAAGCGGGCGGTGGCCTCGATGCGGAAGTCGTCGAGGTGACGGCCGAAGGTGATCCGGCTCTGCTGCCCGGAGTTCGCGGAGGTGCCGACCAGGCGGCCGTTCTCGACCTTCCAGTCGCCCTCGACCGCCTTCCACCCGGCGGGCAGGGCGGAGCCGGCGAAGTGCTCCTCGACGACGACCTCACCGGCGGCCGGAGCGCCCGGCGCCGCTGCGGGGGCGGCGGGCTCGGCGGAGGCGGCTGCGGGGGCGGCGGCTGCGGGGGCGGCGGGCTCGGCGGAGGCGGCGCTCGGGGAGGTGAGCGCGACGGTGGTGAGGCTCAGTGCGGAGGCGACGGCGGCGGCCAGCAGGCCGGTGCGACGTGCCCCGTGGGGGCGGTGACTCTGTGTCATGCCCGGCACGCTAGGGACGGCGGCCGAACCGGAAGCCACCAGTCCGGAAACCGTTCGTGACCATTGCGCATGCTGTTCGTGGACGTGGCGAATTCCCGGCGATGGATGGCCGGTTCGATCCCGCACGACGCCCGGCGAGCATCCCGGGACGATCATCCGGCGGAGCGCCGGTCCGGCCTGCCACGTTGCACTCCGTGCAACCTCACGGTGCGGCATCCCGTCCCGCCCGGCGACGTCACCTGCCGCACGCCGGGGCGGCCCGGTCGACGCCCGCCCCGGCCCGGCGGCACGCGCTCCGGCCCGACGGCACGCGCTCCGGCCCGGCGGCACGCGCTCCCTCGGCCGAGGGATGGTCACCACGGCGCTGCAGTCCGTCAATGGGGGATACGAGAGGTGGGAAAAGTCGCGACTCCAGGGGCGCGGGCCCGGCACCCGGAGGCGAGGATGAGCCGAGCGCGTCAAGGCAGAGGGGGGACAGGATGGACCCGGACGACGGGAAAGGGCCGCACACCCCACCGGAGTTCGGGCCGGAGCTGCGGCGGCTGCGGCACGAACGCGGCCTGTCGCTCACGGCGTTGTCGCAGCTGGTCCACTACAGCAAGGGCTACCTCAGCAAGATCGAGAACGGCACCAAGCGCGCCACCCCCGACCTCGCCCGGCGGTGCGACGACGCCCTGCGGGCCGACGGCGCGCTGGTACGGCTGCTCCGGCCGGCCACCGACGGCCGTGCGCCGACGGCCGGCCCCGCGGCGGCGGAGGCGAGTCGCGGTGGGGGTGGGGGTGGGGGTGGGGGCCGTGGAACGGACGCGAACGGGCGCCCGGCGGGTGCTGACGACGACGGCGCGTGTCCGTACCCGGGCCCGGCGGCCTTCGGCGCCGACCAGGCACGCTGGTTCGCCGGGCGGACCACCGCGCTCACCGCGCTCCTCGATCGGCTGGCCGAACGAACCGGGCCCGGACCGCTGGCGCTCGTCGGACCGTCGGGGTCGGGAAAGTCCTCGCTGCTGCGCGCCGGACTGGTCCCCGCCCTGCGGGCCGGCTCACCGGGCGCAGGGGGTGCCCCGCCCCGGCGGGTGGTCGTCTGCACGCCGACGGCTCACCCGGCCGTGGCCCTGCGCACCGCCCTCGACGGCGCCGGCCCCGAGGACGCGCGGCCGGACGGCGGCCCGGCGGGTGCCGGACCGGCCCTGGTCGTGGACCAGTTCGAGGAACTGTTCACCCTCTGCGCCGACGAGCGGGAACGGCGCGCGTTCGTCCGCGCCGTCTGCGGGTTCGCCGGCGGACACCCGGCCGCCGTCGTGGTGCTCGGGGTCAGGGCGGACTTCGTCGGACGCTGTCTCGAACACCCCGAACTCGTCCCGGTGATGGGGCCCGCCGCCTTCCGCCTCGGCCCGGTGTCCGCCGCCGGGCTCCGCGAGGCGATCACCCGCCCGGCGGCGGACGCCGGACTCCGGGTGGAACCGGGGCTGGTCGAGATCCTGCTGCGCGACGTCGGTGTGCACGGGACCGGCCCGCCCGACCGCGGTGCCCCGCACGACGACACCCCCGACGACACCCCCGACGGCACCCTGCACGACGCCCCGGGGCCGGGCCTCCGGCCACCGGACGACCAGGCGGCCGACGGTCGGGGAGGGCCGGCCCCCGGGCCGGCGCACGATCCGGAGCCGGCTCCCGGACCCCATGGTGCGCTCCCGCTGCTCGCGCACACCCTGCTCGCCACCTGGCAGCACCGCACCGACGGCACCCTGACGGTCGACGGCTACCTGCGCACCGGCGGAATCCACGGCGCCGTCGCCGCGAGCGCCGAGCAGGTCTTCACCGCGTTCGGCCCCGCGGACCGGGAGGCGGCCCGTCGACTGCTGCTCCGGCTGGTGCGGGTCGGTTCGACGGGCGAGGACGTCGGCCGACCCGTCCCCCTGGGGGAACTCCCGCCGCACCGGCAGCTCCCACCGGCCCGCGGACCGGCCGACGGCGCACCGGCGGGCCTCGACGACAGGGGCGGGCCCGCCGGCCACCGCTCCGGCCCCGGACCGGTCGTCGAGGCCTTCGTCCGGGCCCGCCTGCTGACCGTCGGCCAGGACGGCATCGCCATCAGCCACCCGGCTCTGCTGCACTCCTGGCCGCGGCTGCGCCGCTGGGTGGCCGCGGACCGCGCCGGTCTGCTGGTCCACCGCAGGCTCGCCGGGGCCGCCGCCGCGTGGGAGCGCGAGCGGCGCGACCCGGACGGGCTCTACCGGGGGTCCAGGCTCGACGCCGCCCGGCAGTGGGCGCGGGACCCGGTCCACCGGAGCGGACTCAGCTGCTCCCAGCTCGCCTTCCTGCGGGCCGGCCGGGAGCAGGAGGAGCAACTGCGGCGCGGAGCCCGCCGCCGGGCCCGCCGCGAGCACCGCCTGCTCGCCGCCCTGGCCGGGCTGCTCGCGGTCGCGCTCACCGCCGTGACCGTCGCCCACCAACAGCGCAGCGACGCGCAGGACCGGAGCCGGGCGGCCGACTCGCGCGCGATGGCCGCCGAGTCCGCCGCACTCGCCGCAGGCCGCCCCGAGGCCTCGATGCTGCTCGCCGACCGGGCGTTCCGCCTCGCGGCGACCGCCGAGGCCCGAAGCGCCCTGATCAGCACCCAGGCGCAGCCGTTCGCGGGCCGGCTGCTCGGTCACACGGGCCCGGTGAACGGCTGCGCGATCAGCCCCGACACCCGTCTGCTGGCGACGGCGAGCACGGACGGCACGGTCCGGCTGTGGAGCCTGCCGGACCGCCGACCGATCGCGACCCTGACGGGGCACAACAGTCCGGTCCGCTCGGTCGCGTTCGGCCCGGACGGCCGCCTGCTGGCCTCGGCGGGGTCCGACGGGACGGTCCGGCTCTGGGACGTCGCCCAGCGCCGTCCGCCGATCGTGCTGCGCGGTCACGTCGGCCCGGTCCGCTCGGTCGCCTTCGGCGCGGACGGCGGCACGGTCGTGTCGGGCGGCGCGGACGGGACGGTCCGCGTCTGGTCCACCGCCGGCTGGGACGCCCCGACCGTGAGCGAGCCGGGCGATGTCGCGGGGGTCCGGACCGGCCCGGAGGGTCGATCGTTCGCCCCCGGCGCTTCGGACGCAGTGGTCCGCACGCAGTCCGCTCCCGGGCAGGAGGCCCAGACCGTTGCCGAACGTGGCCGTGCCGCGATGGCGCGGGCCACGGCCCGGAGCCGCTCGGGCGAGGCCGACCTGGCCGACCTGGCCGACCTGGCCGACCTGGCCGACCGCACGAGTCCCCCGGTGTCGCCCGCGCCCACGACCGATGCCGTCACCAGCTCCACCACGGAGTCCGCGGCCCCCCGTCGCCGCACCCCGCCGACCGACGACAGTCGCGAGGCCATCACCGCCACCACCGGCCCCGGTGGGACAGCCCGCGCCCTCTCGGACACCGCAACGGGCGCTGCCGCGACACCCCGGACCGGCGCCCGAGGCCGGTCCGGGGCAGAGGACGAAGCCAGCCCTACCAACCACTCGACCCCGCCCTCACCCGTCACCATGCCTGAGGACCTGTCGGCAGGCCTCCGCCTCCTCCCCGCACCGACCGACCCCAGCCGCGACGCCACGACCGCCACCACCGCCCCGGGCGGCACACACCGCACCGGGCCCGGCTCCGAACGGGGCGCCGTCACCACAGCCGGGCCCGGCCTGACGGACCTGGCCGGCCACGCAACCATCGCCGGGCTCCCGCCCGTACCGGAGGGCCCCCCGGCTGGTCCCTTCCGCCTGACCGCGCCGAACGCCCCGGCGCTCCGGGCGGACGCCTCCGGAGCCTCGGACGGGACGGTCCGCATCCCGTCAGTCACCGGCCCGGGCACCCCGGCCGTCGCCGGTCGGAGCGACGTCGCGGCGGCCCGGTCCGGCTCCCGGGGCCCGGCCGACCACGTGACGCTCCGGCCGTCTCCCGGCCCCACCGGCCCTGGCGAGACTTCGGCCGCATCCGTGACCGCTGCTCCCGGCGCCGTGCCGGACGACCGCGACGCCCCGCCCGACGCACCCACCACCCGCGTCACCGCCACCGTCACCGCACCCGGCGCCGTGCCGGAGGATCCGCCGGCCGACCGTCGTCTCCTGAGAACGCTCGGCGGCCACGAGGGTGAGGTCATGGCCGTCGCCGCCGGCCCGGACGGGCGGACCGTCGCCTCGGCGGGTGCGGACCGCACGGTGCGGTTGTGGGACGGCGTCACGGGTGCCGCCGGTGCCGTCCTGAACGGTCACGGCGGTCAGGTGCTCGGGGTCGCGCTCAGCGCCGACGGGCGGACCGTCGCGTCGGCGGGCACCGATCGGACCATCCGCCTGTGGGACGCCGTCACCGGCGCGGCCACGGCGACCCTGACCGGGCACACCGACGACGTCAACGCGGTGGCCTTCGCGGACGACGGCGCCACCCTGGCCAGCGCGGGGGGCGACGGCACGGTCCGGCTGTGGGACGTCGCCGGGCACCGGATGACGGCCGTCCTCGGCGGCCACACCGACTACGTCCAGGGACTCGCCGCCAGCCGGGACGGCACGCTGCTGGCGACCGCCGGGTTCGACCGGACGGCGGTGCTGTGGGACCGCGGGGCGGCGGCGCTGACCGCGCACCCCTTCGCGGAGGTCTGGCGTGCGGTGTTCAGCCCGGACGGCCGCACCGTCGCCGCCGCCGGCGCGGACCGCACCGTGCGGCTCTGGGACGTCGCGGCCCACCGGGAGACGGGCGTGCTCACCGGCCACGACGGCCAGGTCCTCGGCGTGGCGTTCAGCCCGGACGGGCGGCTGCTCGCCACGTCGGGCGCCGACGGGACGGTCCGGCTCTGGGACGTCGCCACGCGGCGCGAGCAGGCCAGGTTCACCGGGCACCAGGGTTCGGTGTTCGGCGTGGCGTTCAGCCCGGACGGGCGGCTGCTCGCCTCCGCGGGCGAGGACCGCACGGCCCGGCTGTGGAACGTCGGCCGACGCGTCCCGGAGGGGCTGCTGATCGGACACCAGGACTTCGTCAACGCCGTCGCCTTCGCCCCCGACGGCCGCACCCTCGCCACCGGCAGCGACGACCTGACCGTACGGCTGTGGGACGTCGCGGACCGGCGGCCGACCGCCACCCTGACCGGTCACACGGGGGCGGTGCGGGCGGTCGCCTTCGCCCCGGACGGCCGCACCGTCGCCAGCGGCGGCAACGACGGCACCGTCCGCCTCTGGGAACCCGGCACCGGCACGCCGACGGCCGTCCTCACCGGTCACGGCACCGCCGTCTGGTCGGTCGACTTCGGCCCGGACGGGCGGACCCTGGCCAGTGCCGGCGCCGACGGGTCGGTGCGGCTGTGGCGTCCGGACACCGGCGAGCGGTCCGCGGCGATCTGCGCGCTGCTCGGCCCGGTCGACCGCGCCCGCTGGTCGCTGCTGCTCCCGGGACTGCCGTACCGCCCGGGCTGCGGCTCGGACTGACCCCCTCGGGTTCCCGCAGTCCGGCCGCTGTTTCCCACGGGGTTTCCCGTTTCCCGCCGCAATGGGCGACGGCGGTCCGCTGGACGCGGCCGGACGTGCTTGCGAGGCTCAAACCGTCGCCCGGGACCGGAGTTCACGATCCGTCCGCCCCGCCCGGCGCTCCCGGGGGCCGAAGGTGCCCGGCCCGCCCGACGGGCCCGGCGCATCACGCCACGGCGCCCCGCACACCCTGCTCACCCCCCGGCACATCCGCCGCCGGGAACGCCGCCCGCGCGTTCCCGGCCCCACCCACCGCCGCCGCTCCCCCGCACCGGCACAGACCGCACCCCACCCCACCGAACCCCACCCCACCGAACCCCACCGAACCGCACGGAAAGGCCCCCGAACCGTCATGAACCTCCGCAGGAAGCTCGCCACCCTCGGCATCACCCTCGCGGCCGCCGCCACCACCGCGGTGCTCCCGGCCGGCACGGCCCACGCGGCCGCGGACTGCTGGGACGCCGGCTGGACCTACACCGGCACCGTCGGCGGCACCGTGAGCGGCAGCTGGCGCGTCCACAACTGCAACAACGTCCCCAACACCGTCGTCCGTTCGCAGCCCTCCGCCTCCTACCCGGTCACCGGCACGATGCGCAGCAACCCGAGCTGGTTCGTCTGTAAGACCGACGAGGGCGGCTACAACGGCGGCGGCCCCCACCCGTACCGGTGGCTGTGGACGCAGTCCGACACCGGCGGCTGGGGCTGGATGGCCGACAGCGCGATCTACAGCGAGACCAACCCCGTCCCGGACTGCATCACCGGCTGACGCACGACCGCCCGTACCGGTGCCCCTCAGGTGCACCTGGCACCGGGCACCGGCCGAACCCCGGCCGGTGGCCCGGTGGACGCGCAGATCGGCCCGGCTCCTCCGCGCGCCCGCAGCGGACGGCTCCTGGTGCACCGTGGTCCCGGCCGAGCCGAACAACGCCCGGCCACCGCCCTCGCCGGGGCCGGGCGGAGCCGGGCGAGGGCCTTCGGCGCCATGAGCCGGCGACGGCCGCGCGGACGGACACCGGCGACCACGGCGAGCACCGGCCGGAGGAACGCGGCAGCAGCGGGCGGACCGGCACCTCAGGGGACGTAGTACGGGCGGTGGTGCGCGGCGACCGGCGCCGACTGGTACGTCCAGACCCCGGCCGCGGGCGCGTCGCCGACCAGCCGCGCCAGGTCACCGACGGCCTCGCCCACCCGGTTCCCCGTCCCGGCCCCGGTCCCGGTCCCGACCTCGTTCCTGCCCTCGTTCCCGGCCTCGATCCCGGTCCCGGGGCCGTGCTCGCCGAAGGTGAGACGGATCCGGTCGGCCGTGCGGGCGTCGAGCGGATGGAAGCGGTAGGGCTGGTGGACGGTCAGCGGACCGGCGAGCAGCCGCCCGTCCGGGTCGGTGCCGTAGCCGGTGACCGGCGTGTTGACGACGGGCTCGCCGTCGAGGCCGGCGAGGTCCGCCTCGACGGCGAAGAGCTCCTCGTCGTGCCGCCGCAGCCCGGTCGGCCCGAGGCTCGCCCGGCGGCAGCTGAAGGCCCACCGGTCGTGCACGGCGGCCGCGTTGAGGGAGGGCAGCACGGCGCTGAACCAGCCCGGGTACTTGGGCTCGGCGTAGAGCCGGGTGCCGGCGTCGATCGCGAGCGGGTTGTCGCAGAGCACGTGGAGGCGGGCGATGCCGAGCAGCCGGGTCTGGTCGTGGCCACGGGCGTACTGGCCGTAGTCGACGGCCGGGATCCGGTCGACGGCGGACCGCGGGTGCGCGATCACGTTGATCTCCACCTCCTCGGTGATGCCGCCGCCGGTCGGGTACTGGGCGAAGTACAGCTGGTAGTTGAGGGAGACGCAGGCCCGGCCGTGGAAGTCGGCGGCGGCCAGCGCGGGGTGGCGGCCGGCCAGCAGCTCCCGCACCGGTCCCGGGTCGACCAGGTAGTCCACGCCGATGTTGTGCAGCGCGCCGTAGTGGAAGGGCAGGTGGTACGGCTCCGGCACGGGTGGCAGCGGCAGACCGGTCATGAGGGCTCCCTCGGAGGGGTCGAGGTCGGGGCAGAGGTCGGGGGCGAGGGTGGCGTCGGGGTCCGAACAGCGGCCGGCAACGGGGCCGGGGCCGGGCCGCCGCCCGTGACGACGGCGGGCCGGTTCAGTGCCGTCAGGTCGCGGTGGATGCGGTCGGCGCTGCGCAGGGCGAGCGCGGCCATGGTGAGCGAGGGGTTGGAGGTGCCGAGGGAGGGCATGGAGCCGCAGCCGACGGCGTAGAGGTTGGGGTGGTCCCAGCAGCGCTGCCACTGGTCGACCACCGAGGTGCCCGGCGCGTCGCCCATGACGTGGGTGCCGCCGGCGTGACCGGCGCCCCGGTAGCCGTAGGGCCGGCCCCCGTGCTCGAACCGGCCCGGCCAGCCCGGGGCGGCCTCGTAGCGGGTGTGGTCCTCGGCTCCGAGGAGCGCGAAGAGCCGGTCGGAGACGGCCCTCGCGGAGGCCATGCCGTCCCGGACGTAGGCGGACAGGTCGTAGCGGATCGCGGGGCGCGGCAGTCCGAGCCGGTCCGGGTGGCCGTGGTCGAGGGTCACCCGGTTCGCCGGGTCGGCGGGCTGCTCCAGCTCGAACTGGAGCGCGAACTGGCGGCCGAGGCGGTCCCCGACGCGCTCGCGCAGTTCCTTGCCGCGCAGCCCGGCGCGCAGCAGGGCGGCGGTCTCGGCCCCGGGCGGGCGGCCGGCCCAGGACCAGCCCCAGTTGCCGATCTCGATCCGGAACGGCGCCCGGCGGGTGCGGGCCGGACCGAAGCGGAAGGCCTCCAGGCCGCTGGTGGAGCCCGGCCCCCGGTACGGGCCGGTCGGTTCCGGCAGCAGGCCCCAGGTGAGCAGCGCGGGGTGGTCCATGAGGTTGCGGCCGACCTGGTCGCTGCGGCCGGCGAGACCGGAGAGGAGCAGCAGCCGGGCGTTCTCGATCGCGTGGGCGGCGAGGACGACGAGGCCGGCGCGGACCCGGTGGGTGGTGCCGGCGGCGTGGTATTCGACGCCGGTGGCCCGGCCGGTGGCGTCGACGAGGACCCGGCGGACCACCGCGTCGGTGCGCAGCCGGACGGTGGGCGCCCAGCGGGCCTGTGTGCGCAGCGGGGTGTACTTGGCGCCGGTGGGACAGACCGGGACGCAGGACGCGGCGCCCCGGCAGGGCTCCCCGTCGGGGGCCGCCCGGCCGTGCGGGTGGAGGGGGTGCGGCGCCCGGGCGGCGTCGGCACCGGCGTCGGGCCCGGCCGGGCGGCCGTTCCGGGCGTGCGGGGTGGTGCTGACGGCGAGGCGGGCGTCCTCGTCGGCGGCCGGGTCGCGGACGGTCCGGCCGTCGAGGGCGCGGGCGGCGATCCGGTCGAGGTGGCTCGCCGGGACGGGGCGCATCGGGAAGGCGTAGTCGTCGGGGATCGGCAGTCCGACGGCGCTGCGCTGCTGGGCGGCGTCGGCGGCCACGCCGAGTTCGCGCTCGGCCTCCCGGTAGTACGGTTCGAGGTCCTGGTAGCCGATCGGCCAGTTGCGGCCGTGGCCGAGGTCGGCGGTGCGGAAGTCCTCGGGGTGCATGCGCGGGGTGAGGCCGGTCCAGAGCAGTCCGGTGCCGCCGTTGGCGCGCAGGTAGCCGCTGGCGTAGGGCAGCGGGCCGTGCTGGAGCAGGTACCCGGTGGCGGTGAATCCGCCGTCGGGGAGGCCGGTCAGGTCGTCGACGTCCGGGGAGGGGGCGTCGGCGCTGCGGGGGTAGGCCGAGGTGGGCGTGCCGCCGCCGGCCGCCCGGTACGCGTCGGCGGTGGTGGCGGCGTCGGGGACGGCGTGACCGGCCTCCAGGACGAGCACCCGGTGGCCGTGCCCGCCGAGACGGTGGGCGACCAGCGATCCGGCGAAGCCCGCGCCGACCACGACGACGTCCCAGGGGCCGCCCTCCTCCCGCGGGTCGGCCGGCGGGCGGCTCACCGCCCGCCCCCGCCGTACGGGGCCCCGGCCCAGCTGCCGTGTCCGGGGGCGGTGCTGCCGGGGGCGGCGCCGTGGAAGGTGCGCCACATCAGGCCCCGGTCGTGCGCGCGGGCCGAGGAGGGCGGTTCGTCCGGCCAGCTTCCGACGTACCAGAGGTGGAGCAGGGCGTGCTCGTCGCGGACGCGGTGGGCGAGCAGGGTGCGGTGGTGCTCGTGCGCCACTCCGGTGGCGCGCAGTTCGGCCTCGTCGAAGCCGGTGAGTCCGGCGGAGGCGCGGAGGAAGGCGTCGAAGTCGAGGAGGCCGGGGCCGAGGTCCGACGGTTCCTCCGGGGGTGCCGGTTCCGCCGGGTGTGCCGGGCCTGCGGGCTCCGCCGGACCGGGCGGGTCGGCCCGGCCGGGTCGGTGGTCGTGGTCGTCGTGGTCGTCGATCGCTGGCAAACCGGTACCCCCGCGGTGAGCACGTCACGTCCCGAACATGACAGCCGATCGGACGAAGATCCGATCGTCTTCGGAGCGATCCTGCCCGGCCGACCCTCAGGCCCGGCACATCGAGCGGAATCGACCGGTCCTGCTCACCTCGGCCCCACTCGTCGATCGAACGGTGACCGTTCTCGCGTGTGATGGTGTGCGGTTCCGACAGGATCCGACCGCACGGAACCGCACCGGCACCTACGGAAGGCCGTCGGCCCGCACGGGAACCCAACGGACCGCACCGGCCACGAACGCACCGAACCGAACCGCACCGCACCGCACCACGGCCCCGCCGCGGCCCGCGGTCCCCCGGGTGGCGCAGCGCAGCGCGCGGGCGCCACCCCGGGCTGCGATCTTCGGAGCACGCGCGCCTTCGTCGCGCCGTCCGCCCGGTGTCGAGACCAGGAGGCCCCGATGTGGCAGGCTCCCCCCGCAGTCACCCCCTATCCGCGTGAGTGGCTGCCCGCGCTCGACCTGCCCGCCCCCGGACCGCAGAACCGGTGGACCGTCCTGCTGCGGCTCCTGCTGCTGATCCCCCAGTTCGTCGTCACCTGGGTGCTGTCGGTCGTGGCGTTCTTCGTCACGGTCGTGGGCTGGTTCGGTGCCCTGGTCCTCGGCCGTCTGCCCGGCTTCGCGGCCGACTACCTGTCCGCGTACGTCCCGTACGAGACCCGGGTGACCTCCTACCTCCTGCTGACGCACGACCGCTATCCGCCGTTCGCGTTCCGCACCCCCTCCTACCCCGCCCAGGTGGAGCTCCGGCCGGGCGAGCTCAACCGCCTGGCGGTGCTGTTCCGGCTGATCCTGGTCATCCCGGCCGCCGTCGTGCAGGGACTCCTGTACGCCGGGTGGTGGGTGGTCGGCTGGATCAGCTGGCTGGTGGTGCTGATCCTCGGCCGGATGCCGCAACCGCTGTTCGAGGCCACGGCCGCGATCCTGCGCTACCGGATGCGCTACATGGCCTATCTGCTGATGCTGACCCCCGCCTACCCGAAGCGGCTCTTCGGCGACGAGCCGGGCGAGGAACCCGGCGGCCCGGTGTCGGCGACCCGCCCCCTGGTCCTGAGCGGCGCGGGCCGCGGCCTGCTGGTGGCCTTCCTCGTCCTCGGGCTGCTGTCCGGCGCGACCAGCTCGATCACCGCGAACGTCACCTCCGACGACGATGACGAGGTCAAGCAGGTCACCGGCCCGCTGCGCCCCGGCCCGTAACGGGCGAAGGCCCCGGACGGGGCGAGGAACGGGACGGGTGGCGGGACGGGTCGCGGGGCCCCGAACGGCCGAGCGGCCGGCGGCCGCATCGCTCCGCAACGCCGCGCGGGCGGCGACCTGTTCCAGGGTCGGTCTGCCGTCACGGCCACTGCCGCGTCCTGTACGAACCATCGCTTTTCCTCCCGTTCGCCCGCCCCGTTCCAACTACGTCAACGTGTTCGCGGGCACCCTCGCCGACCTGGGCGGGCTGCAACCCCTGCACGACG